>JBFMEF010000021.1 GCA_040753495.1 Candidatus Zixiibacteriota bacterium | reverse complement strand
CATTACCGCCGTAAAGAGAATCTGCTGTTTCCATATCTGGAAAAGCACGGCATCACAGGACCTCCCGCGGTGATGTGGGGAAAGCATGACGAAGCCCGAGAGCACCTTTCCGGGGCGATTGAAGCCTTGAAAGAGACCGCTCAGATTGCCGCCGGCGAAGCCAAAACGGTGATTGACCTGGTCTTACAGCCGGCCTGGAATTCCATCGAAGAGATGATTTACAAAGAAGAGCAGATTCTTTTCCCGATGTGCCTTGATACGCTCAGTGAGGAGGAGTGGTATCATATTAATAATCAGAGCCTTGAGATAGGATTCTGCCTGTATGACCCGCAGGTGACATGGAAACCATCGGGAGTAACCGTGAGAGAGGCGGCTCCTGAGACTGCCGGCAGAATACAACTGCCCAGCGGGAGCATGACCCCTGATGAATTGACGGCTATTTTGAACACGATTCCGTTTGACCTGACTTTTGTCGATAAGAATGACACGGTGCGGTATTTCACGCAAGGGAAAGAGCGGATTTTTGAGCGGAACCGGGCGATACTGGGACGTCAGGTGCAGCTCTGCCATCCGCCGTCGAGCGTACATATAGTGCAGAAGATTCTGGATGATTTCCATTCCGGCAAGCAGGAGCGGGCGGCATTTCATATCAATATGAAAGGGCGCTTTATAAGTATCGAGTATTTCGCCCTGCGCTCGCCGGAGGGGAAATATCTCGGGACGCTGGAAGTGAGCCAGGATCTGACCGAGAAACGGGCGCTTCAGGGTGAGAAAAGAATTCTCAGTTATGAAGAAGAGGTGACGTCATGAATGTTACAAAAACATTGTCGGATATCACTCCTGAAACCAAAATCGGCGCCCTTCTCGACAGCTTCCCTCATCTGGAGAATTTCTTGATAGAGATGTCCCCCGCCTTTGCGAAACTGCGCAACCCGATACTGCGGAAAACGGTCGCCAGAGTGGCGACTATTCGACAGGTGGCGCAAATAGGGAGCATCCCTCTGGGAACTATGATAAATTCGCTGCGCGCGGCGGCCGGGCTGGAAGCGAAAACGACCGCCGCTACCGAAGCGACTGTGAGCGACGGTGAGCCGGGCTGGGTCAAGAGTCTGAAAATTGTAAAAATGCTCGACGCCCGCCCGATGCTGGAGGCGGGAGAACATCCTATCGGGGTGGTGATGAAAGAGCTGGGAGCGCTGAATAGCGGTGAAGGATTTCTCCTTGTTACACCGTTTCTTCCGGCGCCGCTGATTGATATGGCGCGCGGCAATGGGTACGAGAGCTATACAAGAGTCGAAAACGAAGAATTATTCAACACTTATTTCCGAATAAGAGAATAGGATTTGGAGGCAGTATGACTGAAGATAAAGCCAGCGGCGCGCTGGAGCCGGCGATGATTTTTGACCTGGCGAAGTTGCTGGATTATGTCCCCGGTTCGATTGTCAGCCGGACGCTGGTAAAAAGCAAAGCCGGGACGGTGACATTATTTTCGTTTGATGCCGGACAGGGGTTGAGCGAGCATTCGGCGCCGTATGACGCCATGGTGCAGGTGCTCGACGGCGAGACCGAATTGACTATCGGCGGGAAAGTGGTGGCGCCAAAGAAAGGGGAGACCGTGGTGATGCCGGCAAATATACCGCATGCGGTACATTCCTCCGGACGGTCGAAAATCTTGCTGACCATGATAAGAGGATAGTTGGTTGCGATGATTGCTTTAAGATTATTGCCGGCGATATTAGCCGTTTTGATACTGGGAGCGCACTTTTACCGGGGGGCGAACTACGGGCTGGTGGCGGTCTGCGGTGCGGCGCCGCTCATGCTTTTCTTGCGGAGGCGGTGGGTAATCTATGTAACTCAGGTGCTCCTGCTGTTCGGCGGATTTATCTGGCTCAACACTATTCATAACTTTGTCCAGATACGGGAGGCGATGGGGCTACCCTCAACAAGGATGGCAATAATCCTCGGGGCGGTGGCGCTCTTCACTGTCGGCGCGGCATTCCTATTCAGCAGTCGGCGGGTGAAAGCCTTCTATCAGGAGTATGCCTCATCGGCGATTCCGAGCGCGGCGGCATTTCTGCTGACCGCCTTGACCCTCTCGATTGCGCAGGCAAAGGTCAGCTTTCCGATACTTTTGATTGATAGATTTGTCCCCGGCGCCGGATGGTTGGAAATCCTGGGATTGTCATTCTACGCCGCTTTCATCACTGAGAAGATGCTGGATATAAATCAGTCCTCCCTCTGGCGGAGGCGAATCTGGACACTCTTCTCGGTCGTTTTCTTTTCGCAACTGCTTCTGGGGCTGGTCGGATTTGAGAAATTCCTGATGACCGGCAAACTGCATCTTCCGATACCGGCGATAATTGTCGCCGGACCGATATTCCGGGGGGAAGGGTTTTTCATGCTGATACTGTTTGCCGCGACCGTTATCCTGGTCGGCCCGGCCTGGTGCAGTCATCTTTGTTATATCGGCGCCTGGGATAACCTGGCATCGCTGGGACGGATAAAGCCAAAAAAGATGCCACCCTGGCGGCACCCGGCGCGTCTGACCATAACCGCCCTTATAATATTTATCGCGCTGGCATTGCGGATAGCGGGAGTGCCAACTATCATAGCCACCATTCTGGGGTTGATATTCGGTATCGCCGGGGTAGGGCTGATGGTCTTCTGGTCGCGGAAAGCCGGGGTGATGACCCATTGTGTTACTTATTGCCCGATTGGACCGATTGCCAACCTGGCGGGGAAACTTTCGCCTTTTCGAATACGGATAAACGATTCGACCTGCACCGACTGCGGAATCTGCCATACCGCCTGCCGGTATGACGCCCTCAATATGATTGATATTAAGAATCGTCGCCCCAATTTTGCCTGCACTCTCTGCGGGGATTGTCTGGGGAGTTGCCGTGACGGTTCCCTTACTTACAAGTTTCTCGGTTTGAGCGCCGAGAATGCCCGGCGGTTGTTTATAGTGATGATTGTTTCGCTGCATGCGGTATTCTGGGGGGTGGCGCGGATATAGGGGGGAGAGTCCGTTGTCACCGCACTTTTCTGTCTGTTCCCAAAGAAGCGTGGGGAGATTTTCTATCAGTCTTTGTCTTGCGGGGTGTATAATAAGTAAATCAGTCCAATCACGGAGGAAGATATGAGAGTCTATCTTTATCTGGGGAGTTTCCTTCTGGCCGGGTCGCTCTTAGCCGGCGCAGCCTCGCGGTTATCGCTGGGGGATTCGCGGGCATCAGAGTTTGTCGATGAGGAATATGCCGAATCCTGCGGGCTGGAGAAATTGAGCGACCGCGAGGTGCTCAATCTGCTTAATCTGGTGAAATCATTCCACGGCATCTCATTCGTTGAGGAAGCGGCGCAGAATTATATGATTAAGCAGGGGTGGCATCGAACCGACATTCTCGGGTATCACTTTCTCCGACTGTCAGGCGATTCCGAACCGACCGAGTATCTTCTGGCATACCGCGAAGGGAAAATGTTTGTACTCGATATCCCGTTAATAACTCCTCGCCTGGAGCCGGGGTTATACTGGTCAAAAGGATTTGGCTCATCATGGGATATTATGTCGCCCGACGGTGAAACCGAGAACTACTGGGTCAAAGAGAGCCGATGACCGGGCAAAAATTCCCCGCTGTCTCATCAAACAGGAAGTCAGGTGAGGATTTTCGCTAATCCCATAACTGACAATCTGACCTTATAATCACGGCACTTTCGGCAAGGATGCCTCAATCTTCCGCGCCTGCTCCTCGGTGAACGCGGTATCTTCGATGTTTCCGGTAAGATATTTGTCATACGCCGCCAGGTCAAAATAACCGTGACCGCTCAGCGCGAAGGCGATAGTCTTTTTCTCGCCGGTAACCTTGCACTTGAGGGCTTCGTCGATGGCGACCTTGACGGCATGGGCGCTTTCCGGCGCCGGCAGGATACCTTCATTCCGGGCAAAGAGCACCGCCGCTTCAAAGACCGGCTTCTGGTCAACCGCGACTGCTTCAATCATCTTCTCATCATGCATAAGGCAAAGCAGGGGGGCGTCACCATGGTAGCGCAGCCCCCCGGCATGAATCGACGGCGGCACAAAAGAATGACCGAGAGTATGCATTTTCAAAAGCGGCGTGAGACCAACCGTATCGCCGAAATCGTAACGGTATAGTCCCCGGGTCAGCGATGGACAGGCGGTCGGCTCCACCGCTACCAGGCGGGTCTCTTTCCCGGATTTCAGATTGTCCTGGGCAAAAGGGAAGGCAAATCCGGAGAAGTTACTTCCTCCGCCGACACAGCCAATTACAACCTCGGGGTATTCATCAATCATCTCAAACTGTATTTTCGCCTCCAGACCGATGACCGTCTGGTGCATCAGGACATGGTTCAGAACGGAGCCGAGAGCGTACTTGGTGTCATTATGGGTGGCGGCATCTTCGACCGCTTCGCTGATAGCGATGCCGAGACTACCGGGGGAATCAGGATTCTCCGATAGAATCTTCCTCCCTGCCTCTGTCAAGTTGGTCGGACTGGGAAGAACTTTTGCCCCCCAGGTTTCCATCAGGATACGCCGGTACGGCTTCTGCTCATAACTTACTTTGACCATATAGACGGTGCATTCAAGACCAAAGAAGCGGCATCCGAAGGAGAGGGCGCTTCCCCACTGCCCGGCACCGGTCTCGGTCGCAAGGTGCTTTACCCCTTCTTTCATATTGTAAAATGCCTGCGCCACGGCAGTATTCGGCTTATGGCTCCCGGATTGTGAGACCGATTCATTTTTGAAGTAAATTTTCGCCGGTGTGCCGAGGGCTTTTTCCAGACGGCGCGCCCGCACCAGCGGCGTGGGACGCCAGAGTTTATATATTTCGAGCACTTCTTTAGGAATATCGACCCACCGCTCCCGGGTCACTTCCTGCATAATTAGCTCCATCGGGAAAAGCGGCGCCAGGTCATCGGGACCGAGCGGTTTGAGGGTGCCGGGGTGAAGCGGCGGCGGCACCGGTTTGGGAAGGTCGGCCTGAATATTATACCAGGCTTTCGGGATATCTTCCTCAGAGAGGACAATCTTAGTCCGGTCCATACAAATCTCCTTATAAGTCGATAATCGTTTTATTCGTCGAAAACGAAAGTCGGCTCCTGATAAAAGCGGATGCTCTTATGAAGAACCATCTTCTGCATAGTCTCCTGAAGCCAGTGATTCTTCTCTTCCAGCGTCAAAGATGACTTCAAAAGTTCCAGGCTGATATTGAGCCCCAGCGCCCGTTTCGGGAGAACCACCCGGGTAATACCGGCCGGCAGTTTTTTCCCCGAGTTGACGACCTGCATCAATTCGGCGGCGCTGAACGTGCGAAACTGCAGGAGAGTCCGAAATTCCGGATAATTATGCGCCAGATGTTCCAGATTGAGATAACTGACCCGGTCGTAGTGCGGGGTATGCAGATAGCAGTCGGTAAACTGATTCAGAATCTCGACTTTCTGCAGTAAACTACCACCTGATTCAAGGAGAAGCGACTTCCTGTCAGCGAATGTAAGAGAACAGAGAAATGAAGGAGACTTGGCGGTCTCTTCCGGGACAACATCTGATTCATGAGTAGTAAGGGCGGCTATCTTACTGATATGATTTTCAAAAAAAGACCGGTCGAACTTTTCGACGGCGTGATGCCAGCAGTTAATGGTCAGGTTTGCGTCGTCGATTTTCACCACCTGCACCGGGATATGCTCGAAGTGTAGTTTGCTCAAAGCTGTCACCCGGTTGGCGCCGTCAAGTATCAGGAAATTGCCGCCATCGCCGGGGTCGGCGACAATCGGCGGGTTTTTGAGGATTCCTTCGTCACCGAGTCGGTTGACCAGATTAAGAAGCCGCTCCTCGTCCGGGGCTTCGTGAAATCGAAGCCGCGACAGGGGAAGGATTCTCAGGTCGGGCAATTCCCCGATTTTGAGATGATTTCGGACAGCAGTTTTCCTCAAAGTTTCTCCAGCAATGGCACCGACAGAAGCATTTGCGGTATAAATTGTTATACGATTTCAGGCAACATTTTAGCAGCCGCTTTACGGTCTCTTCCGATACCGGTCGTATCTTGAGTCTTTCGGCAGGTTTTGAGCGGAATTGAGCCCCCCCTCAAAAGTGATTGTTGGCAGCATTATTTGCGAGGCATGATATCTTTGGTAACAACCGGCGGGGCAGCGCCGTCTATTCACTGATAGAGTGATTTTGCTGTCTGGTGCCAGGAAGGAGTACTTTGAGGTTGCCTGTCCGGAATAATAGGTTATTTTAATAACATTACCGCCTGATTGGTCATATCAAACCATCAACTGTGGAGGAAAAGATGCCCCAAAGACTGTTATCGTTTTTCTGTCTGGTTTTATTACTGGCGGCTGCGGCTGTTGCCACACCGCCACCTCCCCTCAACTACCGAATTTCCAGCCCGTTTCCCCAGTTGCAGAACGAGGAGCAGGTCTGGGTGTCGCCGACCGACAGCACTTCCCTGGTGGCGCTCTGGCGCGATTTTCGGCTCGGATATCGCCAGGTCGGACTGGGACGCTCCACCGACGGCGGCAATACCTGGACCGACTCGCTTGTTACTGTCAGGCGTTTTACCTATCAGTCCGACCCTTGTGTGGATGTTGACGCCGACGGCAATTTCTTTCTCTGTTTTCTCGATTATGCCGGAGGGGCATCGACCATAACGGTTCTTAAGTCTTATGACAATGGCGCCTC
>JBFMEF010000020.1 GCA_040753495.1 Candidatus Zixiibacteriota bacterium | reverse complement strand
GTCCCGGGACGCGACGTCAACCGCGTCCGGCGGCTGGCTCACATCCTGGTCGAGAGCCGAACGGGATAAGACCCGCTCCTCTTTAAGAGTATTGAACTCCACGCCGTTGCCGTTGTGGTTCTCTTCATCGGTTTCGCCATTGACGTCATCAGGGACGTTATAGGCGGTCTGGCGGGAAACCATGGCCGGTTCGGGCGCTGGCGCCGCCCCGGCCGGAGTCCGCTCATAATCACCGCTCTTACCGGACGGCTCAAACGAAGCCGCGCCGGCAACCGCGGCTGGTGTCGCCGCCGGCTCCGGTTGTTTTGCCGCCGTCGGGGATGTCGCGCTGCGGGTCGACTTCGCCTTTTCCAACACTAACTTGATAATCATCTTGAGAGTATCGAAAACTCCCTTCCCGGTTACCGCCTCCGCTTCAAAACTCATCCATCCCAGTGGATTCAGTTTCGCTTCCAGTTCCGGAACGGTTAAAACGCCGGGCAGGTCCCTCTTATTGTATTGTATGACCACCGGTATATCATTAATGTCATATCCATACTCCGCCAGATTCTCTTTCATATTGGTCAGCGACTCAATATTTTCGTCCATTTTTTCCGCCTGGCTGTCGGCGACAAATACGATGCCGTCCACCCCGCGAAGCACCAGTTTGCGGGTGGCGTTGTAGTAAACCTGCCCCGGCACCGTATACAGCTGGAACTTGGCGGTAAAGCCATTGATGGTGCCGATATTGATTGGCAGAAAATCAAAATAGAGAGTCCGGTCGGCTTCGGTCGCCAGCGAAATCATCTTCCCCCTGGTGGTCGAGGGGACTTTGTTATGGACATAAATCAGGTTGGTCGTCTTGCCGGACAACCCTGGTCCATAGAAGACAATCTTACAGGTGACCTCGCGCGATGCATAATTTATTGAGACCATAGTATCCTTTTTTCCAGGGTGAAGCTACCCTAATTGTGACTGCCTATTCTCGCAATAGCGTTTTTGATCTCAAGTCTAATCAAACCGATATTTACGTCTTTTTCGGCAGTTACCACCAAAATTCCAATCCCGGCGTTGCTAAAAAATAATTTTCCGTTGGCCGCTTCAATGGTCACCTGCGCCAGCGGGGTCTGCTGTAAGCGGTCCAGCGACTTCTGAATATTGGTCGTAATTGATGCCGCCAGAGCGCCCACCGCCTCTTCTTCAAAGGAGGTATCGAGGTCAGCCGCAATAACTATACCGTCATTACCCACAATCATCGAACCGGTAATTCCGGAAGTCTTGTTGAGTTCTTCAAGAATTTGATACATATTTCTCCTCCGCACTGTACGACACTGCTGCGCCGTAACGTTCGGACGTATATTTCTTTATTAATTCCGTTGCCTGTATAATTCTTATACCCAGTAAGTCGTCTTCCTCCCTGTTAGCCAGAACCAGCAGATTGAAATACCCGGCTTTGACTACGATTAATTTCATGGAGGCAAACGACATATCGATACGGTCCGGGATTTCCCCTTCCCGATTCCGCTTAAGTATCTTCTCATTCGATTTCTGCAACAGGAGCGATAACGGCGCCCAGCGCTCCAGGTCAACATTGCCGCGTTTGAAAGATGCCACGGTCAAGCCTTCCAGGTCAACCACGGCCGCCAGCAAGACGGCATGATGCTCGGCAAGATAACGGACGGCGCGGTCAAAACCGTTCTGTTCGTGACCGACCGAACTATCCGACCGGGGTTCAGAGGCGCCATGCTCAAAGACAGCGCTTGCGCGATGATGCTCGGCGGGCGCAGTCGGCGCGTGTCCGGTAGTTTCTCGTGATGCAGTCGGCGGCTGGTATTTCTTAATGTAATGCCGTCGTTCCCGCGCCGCGTCGCCGAACATCGCTCTGTAAATCGGCCTCAAGGTAAACGGCGCCGCCAGAATATGCAGCAGAATGGCCGGCAGGTAGCGCGAAATACCGAGCGTCAGCGAGACCGAAAAGTTGAGATTATACATTACCGCCAGCATAATCCCGAAAACTGTGCCCAGAGCGATGCGGTAGAGGAAGGTAATCCCTGCTCCCTGCAATATTTGCAACAGACTGGATTGAGGCCGCAATATGAATACCACAATACCGTAGTAAAGAATTTCCAGCAGAGAATATGCAAAGGAACCGGTCGAGAGGTCCATCCCCAGCTTGCGGGGGAAAACAACCATTGGCACCACTATTAAGAGACTTGAAATCAGGAGTACCAGTCGGCTGTCTTTTCCATAAAGGGTCATCTGAATTTCCTCCTGACTAATTATATTCCAGGTCCAGGCGACGCAGCAAGGCGGTCATTTTCAAACGAAGCGTCCCGAGATTTATCTGTTTGTTGGCGCGAATAAGCAGAAAACTGCCGCCTAAAGGCAACAGATTGACAATCAGGTCGCCGGCCTCGACCAGAACATTCTCATATTTTCCAAAAGGTGAGTTTCCCAACTGCGCTTTTATTGTCCGTTCAATATCGCCGGCAAGGGCGCCGCAGAGATCGCGGTCCTGCGGATTGTCCCAGCGAGAATCAGCCACCAGTCCATCCTTGTGTATCAGCAGCACTCCTTCCACCCCGGAGATTTCCATCATATGATTGAGAAACTGATTCATACTGATGCGGTCAACTGCCGGCTCCAAAGCGGGAGCTGTCGGCGCCGCCTTGGACTCAATATGGGCAGTACCTTCAATCTTGCGCGCCGACTCCAGAGGAAGTTTCTTGGCTATCTCCAGAAGCTTGAGGACCTGCTGATTGGAGGTATCCGCGGAATGTAAACGATTCAATATTTTGGTTGCCTTGGCAAACTCTCCCTTATAAATATAGATTTCAGCCAACAGAAGGTCGCTGGCGTGACTGCTGCCTTCCAGCTCTATCGCCTTCTGAACCTCCAGTTCCGCCCAATCATATAGACCCTTATCAAAGTTGATCTTGGCCATTACCATGTGTGCTGAGCCATAATTGGGATGAACCCGCAATCCATTCTGGCATACTCGAAAGGCTTTATCCAACTCACCTTTCTTGCGATATGCCTCGGCCAGCGCCGCAAAAATCTGGGAGTTCGGATTCTCGTCCAGAATTTTGTTGCACTTGGAAATCCGGTCATCCAGTTCGGTGGTAAACGCCATTACATTTGCTCCAGATTACACGGCAATTTTCTATAAATCAAAAGGTTACATTCGGTCATTTTTGCCGTTTCGTAATTATAATCGCCATCACAACTTGTGTCAATCAAATATAATTCATCCGAGAACTTTTCGGGTCTGATACAGTCCCGCCAGCCAGGTTGCCGCCATTGACAGATAAAGTAAGGTCACTACAGTCTCCGGGACGGCTAAAAAGCCGAGCTTGGAAACCAGCGCCACCGCCTGCGCCAGGCAGAGGCAGATAAACCCGACCAAAATCATCTGCCAGCTCTTGGACATCAGTCCCCCGCGAACCAGGGAAAGGATTTTCATGGCCCAGATCAGCCCGACAATGGCGCACAGCAAAAGCGCCAGATGCAGTATCGAGACGGCCGTAAAGCCGCCTTCTACGCCGTTACCGGCATAGGCAGCGGGGGTCAGAGCAATGAATGCGGCAAGACCACCTGATAAAATCCGTTTTCTATTCATCATGATGCACCCTTAACTAATTTAACGACACGCTCCGCCTTCTTGACGGAGTTTATCAAATTCTCATCTATCTGATATCTTTTCACCAGTTCCCGTTTTAAAGCGAGCGGTTCGGAAACTTCCTTCTTCACAAGATTTATCGCTTGGCGGTACGGACCTATCCCCAGGAAATAAAATACATACTCAAGCTGATTGCTCAGCATATTTTCCAGGGCCGACATGACCGTATGCATTCTCACCGCCGGCGGTATCTTAATGATTTCATTGTAGAAGCGGTCGAAGGTGGGGCTTATATCGGCGTTGGGATCGAAGCCGGGGAAATAGACCAGAAAGCCATTGCGGAATCCTGAAAGATACTTATGGAACATCGGGTTTTCGTCTCCCACGATGGTCTCCACCAGCGATTTTATCCGATAGAAGCAGTTGTTGTAGAGGGCAAAGAGGATGGAAAGCACAATCTCTTCATCATTTTGAATCTCTTCTTCATTCTTTCGTTCCGCTTTGCCGGCCGCCTGAACCAGCCCGGACACTATCAACTTATATACGGCGCGACAGGTGACAAATTCGCCAATTGGCGAGGCTTCAATCAAGTCCGGCATGGTGCGCTCGCCGTTTATGAGCGAAAGCACACGGTACTCTTCCAGCGTCATGGTGATTTCGTCCCGTTTGGCGCGCGGACTGGGATTCAGTTTTAATATTATATCATCCGGTGGAAGTACCTTTTGAATCTCCACCCATTCATCGATGCGGCGGGTCCCCTCCATGATAATATTGGTCGTACTGAGTTCGACCATGATGGGGACCTTCTTCGGCAGAACTCCTTCGACAAACTTGAATTCACCTTCCTGCCAGGAAAAGAGATTGTAAACAATCTCCTCTATCTGCATTTTGAGGCACTCGACGACTTCTTCCCGGTCAAAGAGATTCATATCGACCAGGGTCGTCCCGAGCTGCCGTCCGGTCTGCTTGTGCAGGGCAATCGCTTTATCCAGGTCGGCTTTGGAGATTTTACCCCGTTTCAGAAGTAGATTGCCGAGAAGGTCTTCAGTTGAGTTAATAGCTGAAGCATGAATAATATTCCCATCACGGAAGGCAACCTCCTTTTGCCTGGCGGAGGTAGCGACCTGCAGAATTCCAGTCTTCTTCCCCGTTGACAGAAGCTGCAAAATGTCCGGAAAGGAAACAGTTTTTAGATTTCCAGTAAGGCTCATAATCTTGAAATCCACCTCGCAACTCAAGTGTTGCAGGGATGTTATAATTCTAATATTTCTTTTATGTTATCGGGAAAAAGAGGCTTGTACTTAACCTCGGCGTCAAGTCCGGAAGCTAATTTTCGACCGTAAGGCGACCATTTTTGAGGGTGATTTCAACCGCCCCAACCTCTAATGTTTCAAAAAGTTGGAAGGGATGGTTCTGGGGGTCACTCTGATAGGCCTCAATCCGGGGGCGCGCTTCCTTTGTAATCCTATTGCAGACAAGAAATTGGAGGCTATTCTGGCGAACTAAAACCTGCCAAATTTCAAGGTCAAGAACCGGCACGGCGTACAAATGGCTGGGGTATTCAGAATCGACCATATTTTGCGTTAAACCGTCTCTCGAACTGATAGTCAGAGAATATGCTTCGAGACGGAATGTGATAATTCCAGGGTGCAGCACAGAAGAATTGTTCTTTGTCATCGAATCCGGCTCAGCATAAAATATAACCTGGCTGTCCGGCGGCTTCATTTCGTGCTGAATCAGGATATCGTGGTAAAGGTTGTATGCGGGCAAAGGAAGATATAATCGCGAAGCGCCATTTCGGGCAACACGAAGCGCTTCCAGCACCGTATCGTAATCGCCGTCCAGAGCGATTATTTCCGGGTCAGTGAAACCGCGGTTGTAAAGAAGCGGAGTGATTAGCAGCTCCGCATAGCTGTAATCGCGGTGCGGTATGTTGGCAAGTATTACCTTAGCCGGAGTGGTGTAGGTAACTGCCGCCAGTCCTTCTGGAATCGAAAGAATCGTCATCCGGAATTGCGGCTCGGCGCGAACCAGGCCCCTGATGGAGAAAATATTCAGGGCGACCAGAATCAAAATCACCAGAATTCGTCGATACCGTACATCACGAATTGCGGCAACCAGAAATATGAAGAATAAGTAGTAAAATATCAGGATTACAAAATCGATTACACCACCGGCCTGAAGCGTCATGCTGTCGTCGCCGAAAAACCGCAGCAAACTGATATTCAAACTCAAGAGGGGATTGAGAAGACCTCCGGCGAAGTCGCCGGCAAGCGGCAATATGAATGACAGAACCAGAAGAATAACATCTCCCACCACGATTATTCCAACCAGCGGAACGATAACTAAATTGGCGGCGAATGAAATCAAAGGCAGACGATGAAAGTAAAAGCCGGTCAGTGGAACCGAGACCAGTTGTGCAATAAAGCAAACAATGAGAGGCAAACCGACAAAGCGATAGACAAATGTCCGACGCCATCGAAAGAACAGGGCGGAAATTTTGGGGACAAAAAATATAATCCCCCAGGCGCAGACAAAAGACAACTGAAATCCGATATCAAACAGCTCGGTCGGCTTGACGGCCAGAATGAGCAAGGCGGTGGCGGCAACGATATTGTTGTAGTCGATACGCTTCTGCAGTAGCTTGCCGAGCAGAACCAGACTCGCCATTATCGACGCCCGCACCACCGAGGGCTGATTATAGGAAAGAAACGAAAAAATCAGGATAATCAATATAAGCAGCAAGGTACGAGCCATAGCATTAAAAGGAGATGCTCGGAATATAAATGCAAAGAACATCACCACCAGCGCCACATTCGAGCCGGAAACGGCCAGCAAGTGCAGAGTTCCGCTGTCTCGGAAGAGGTCATATATATCCCGGGGAATGTCGCGGGTTTCTCCAATCAGGAAGCCTGATGCCAGAGCCGCTTCACGCTGACCCAGGGTTCTTTTGAAAACGCTAACAACCTCAGTTCTTAATTGACTGATTGCGCGACGAATGTTGCCGGCGCCAACGGGGTCAACCTGAATCGCAAATTGATGCGGCTGGTAGGCGACTCCGAATACCTCTTTGAGCACCAGATAACGGCGGTAATCCAATCCGGATGGATTTCGTCCCCCTCGAACAGAATAGACTCGCGATTCAAATATAATGCGGTCGCCGTACTGCAGACGAGTCGTGGGGGTCATAATTCTTAGCAGAATCCGGCCTGACGAATGAACTATCTGACGCTCCACCGCCAGAGAATCAACCTGAAGATATATTTCCGTGCTTCTGTCTTTCAGCACAGGCCAATCGTCAATTGTGCCGTAGATTTCCAGAGGTCGGTCATTATCTACAAAATGACTGATATGCCCCGGCGGGAAAGTCTTAATCCTGAAAGCATATCCGAAAGCAGAGAGGCAGACCAGAGCCAGGATTCCCAGGAGCGCCGACAGAAAGATTCGTCCCTGAAAGAAACATAGGAGCGTTCCCGCAAAGAGAAGAAGCGAAAACACTATATAGGGATAGGACGAGAACGGCAGATACTCGGCAATCAAGATGCCTGATATCACGCCTATCAGGGCAATAACGGCAGGGTACTTTCGTGCCGGTGCAATCGCCGCAGCCATACTCTATTTCCGAATTAATCGGTTCAGAAATGACAGAAGACGGCCGACTTCCTCCACCTTGAGAATCTTCAAAATCAGAAGGTAGATAATCCCCATGGCGGCAATCTGAGCAGTCACCGTTAAGACTTTCCCTCCGATACCGGCAATAGCAAACCAGCGGTCAAACGGAATAAATCTTACTGAGACGAACGCCAAAAGCGCCGCTGTGGATACCTTGACAAAATGGACCGCGATGAATTTAATATCTACGGCGGGAATTTGACGTCGGAGACTAAAGAGGAGCTGACCAAAATTTACCAGGCCGGCGGCCGACGTCGCCGCCGCCAGGCCGGCAAAGCCCCAGAATGGGATTAACGCGAAATTGAGAACGATATTTACTACGACCGAAACCAGCGAATAAATCATCGGCTTTCTGGCGTCGCCGAGGGCATAAAAGACCGGCGCCGCCACCCGGACACCGGCAAAGCCGACTAATCCGAAAGAATAAAAGAGCAACGCCTGCACCGTATTCGCGGTTGCGGCAGCATCAAAAGCGCCCCGTTCATAAATCAGACGCACCAGGTCGGTTCCAAATCCTGCCAGATAAACAGCCGACGGCACAACCAGGAATGTTGAAAGGCCGACCGCTTCATGGAAGGTCTTCACCAGAAGGTCTTCCCGTCGGGAGGCAACCTGCTCCGACACTTTGGGCAAAGCCACCGTGCCTAACGCCACTCCGAAGACGCCCAGAGGAAAATGCATTAGTCGATATGCGTAATTGAGATACGACATCGCCCCCTCCGCAAGTAATGACGCCAGCAGGGTGCTGACCAGAATATTTATTCTCGAAGCCGAAAGTCCCAGAATCATAGGGGATATGAGACGATTAATCCTTGCTATCCCCTCATCTTTGAAATCAGCCTTGAATTGGAAACGATACCCGACTTTCCGGAGAGATGGAATTTGAAACAGAATCTGCCCCAGCCCCCCCAGCAGGACACCGATTGCCATAGTGTAGATGGGGACTTCAAAGTAAGAGTAAAGCAGCACCGGGGCAAGAATCATCCCGGCATTAAACAATGTTGGAGCCAGCGCCGGCACCCCAAACCGTCCGCAAGAGTTGAGAATGCCCATCTGTACCGCCGATACCGAGACCATCAGAAGAAAAACAAACATGATTCGGGTCAGATTGACTGTCAAAGCAAACTTTGCCGGGTCATCGTAAAACCCCTTGGCGCTGATATAAATCAGGGCCGGGGTGAAAATTATCCCCAACGCGACAATGCCTCCGACAATTATTACCAGGTTGGAGATGGTCAGGTTGGCGAGACGGAAGGCCTCTTCTTTACCGCGATTGACAATCTTCTCTTTGAAAACCGGCACAAAGGCGGAGGATAGCGCTCCTTCGGCAAACAGATCGCGGAGAAGATTGGGAATGCGAAAAGCGGCAACAAAGGCATCGGTCATCATTCCGGCGCCAAAGAAATAAGCCTGGACCTGCTCTCGCACCAGCCCCAGAATTCGGGAAACTGCCGTCGCCAGGGAAACCTTCCCGGCCGAGGCGGCGACTGATTGATTTTCTTTATTGCTCATTGACAAAGCGGCGTATTTGGATATATTTAAAGGTTAATTTTTGGAAAAAAGAAAGGGAAAAGATTGCCATACCATAAGTCCTGCAAGAAACGGATGAAGACATCGGCCCTGGCGCGTCAGCGGAATCGTGCCGCCCGCTCGGATATGAAATCTATAGTCAAAGAACTTAAAGCCTGCAAGAGCCGCGCGGAAGCCGAAAAGATTTTTCGCGATGCGGCAAGCACTATAGACAGAGCGGCGGGCAAAAATCTTATCCATAAGAACAAAGCTGCCCGGGACAAGTCCAAGCTTGCCGCCTTTGTCGCCTCGCTTCCCAGTTCCTGATTTTCACCACAGGTGCCGTACATATTTCAGTAGTTTCGGCCGGGTTTTTATCAGCCCGGCCAGAATCTGCCCCGGTTTTAAGCCGGCAACAGAATCGCGGGCGGCAAAAAATTCTATCAGCGCGACAATGATCTCGTCAAAATCATCGTCTGTAAGACGGTCATAGATATTCCGCAATTTGCGGTACAGCGCCAGTTCTTCACCCTTTTCATCGAGAAATTTCTTAGGATATAGCTGATCCAGCTCCGCCTCCTGCCTGATATCGCCTCTGAGAAACGCCGCCGCCGCCATCCCGGCATATCTGCCAGAAAGCAGAGCGTACAGAATTCCTGCCCCCGAGATGGAGTCATCGGCGCGAGCGGCATCGCCGGCAACCAGAAGGTTTTTCAACCTGAAAATTCTTTCACCCTGATATCGAGGCGCCAAACCGCAGAATTTGCCCGCTTCAATTGCCCCCGGAAATCTTGACCCGATAAAATCATTCAGCAACTGCTCCGGCGGAAATTTCTGCGTCAATCGGGTGGAGACACCCAGCCCGACATTGGCTTCGCGGTCCGACTTGGGGAAAATCCAGAGATAACTTGACGGGGCTATCCGTCGCCCCAGATAAATTTCAATCAGCGCCGGGTCGACTTCAATATTCTTCAATCGATATTGTAAAAGCGACTCGGTTTCTCTTACGTTAATCAGATTGGGGATGCCGGCCAGCCGCGCCACTTTCGATTCTACGCCGTCGGCAGCAATGAAAATTCTCGCGTCAATTGTCCCTGGTCCGTCTTTCCGGTTGTCAATGGCAAGCGACTCGAAGGCGGTCTCTCCGCTCAGTTGGAGTCCAATGGTCTCGGTCAATAGTTCCGCTCCGGCGGCAACCGCTTGCCGCGCCAGTTCCAGGTCGAACTGGGGACGATTAAGTATATAACCGGCGCCCGGGTGCTTGACTGTTATCGCTTTCCCACCAGGAGAGACCACCTTTATCTCATCAATCGTACATGAAATTAAGTCCGGTTTCAGACTCATCAGCCGGTCGAGCGCCCCTTTGGAAACCGCCTCTCCACAGCATAAGGGAGTACCCGGTTGCGAATGCTTCTCGAGCAGGGCTACTGAGAACCCGGCGCGGGCGATTTCGACCGCCGCCATCGAACCGGCCGGACCGGCGCCGATGACGACCGCATCATACCGCATCTTTCAGCTCCAAAGTTATGGCTCTCACCGGGCAGAACTCAGGGCAGGCGCCGCAGAGAGTGCAGAGAGCCTGGTCACAGAAAAGGTCTTCGAAGGAAAGGAATAACCCCTCTACCGGGCAGAGGGGAACACAGCCGCCGCAGTCCAGACATAGCTCCTGCGCAATTATGAGCATACTGCCGGCAATCTATAGACATCACCGGCCGTATTCAACTTTTTTCTGGAAGTCTAATGACGATTAAGCAGGCAGACTCCGCACCGGAAATATTCCGGATGACCGCTGCGGATACGGTAATTCAGAAGGTCGATAAGAAAGCGGTTCTTTTCCCGAAGGGGCGCCCGTTCCCGCAGGACCCTTATGGGGAAATCGATTCCAAGGAGTCTCGGTCCCACGGCAACCGATATCATTCCGGAGGGAAATTTGAAACCATTCCTGGCGGCATTCAGCAGGTCGTCAGGAGTAAGATGCGAAAAATCTATGATGGTCTCGATATGGGAGACTTTGAGGTTGGTTGATTTCAGCTCCGAAAGCGGCGCTTTATCGCGGATGACGAAATTTCTTTCGAGGAAATTTAGAAAATAGAAGAGATATCCGTTCAGGGCCATCTCTTTGTTTCGCCTGAAATCGAGATAGAGTTTTCTCTGGTCAGGGAAGGTCACAGCGGCGCTGATGAAGGAAGCCGGATAATGCTTCCTCTTCTCCGCTGCCGGGACAAGCATGGCGCGCGGAAAACAGAGATTAAACTGGCAAATATGACTCTCCTCTAGGCTCTCCACAACCAGAGAGGCATCAATCGTCTCATTAGGCCGAAGAATCATCAGCTGCACCGGAATATGTTCCAGTTTCTGCTCCAAAGCGGCGGCTAGGTACGATGATTCATCCAGCAGGAGATATCGCTCCTTCCCCATTGAAGCCACGGCAACCGGATGCGGAAAGATTTCACGGGCGCCAAAATACTCCCGCCAGTAGGCAATGCGGGAGGGGTCAGGCTTCTGAATACTTACGATGTCGGCGATACGGACAATTTTCAGTTTCGGATTCATAATCGGTATCCGGTGCAATTTATCATAACTGAGACCAGCAATATCGATGCCTGTGCCCCGGAGGAAGGACGATATTTATATCCAGGATTAACTTCTTGAATTTCAAGGTCATAAAAAGATGCAGATTTTCCCTGCCCCCTGATAACGGTCAATTATTTCTTAGATTGTGCAGAAGACTTCATCGATAAGGCGTCATAAAGGAAAATAAAAGGGCTCCGCAGGGAGCCCTCTATATCGGATGTCAATTTGCGGTTGACCTATTCAACGCAGCCGGCAACAGGAGCCGGTCCCCCTTTATACAGATAGGCGACCAGATATGTGATGTCCAGTATATTAATGGCGCAGTTCCCGTTCGGGTCGGCATAGTTTAAATCGTCCGGAGCCGGTCCCGATTTATAGAGGTAGCTTATCAGCGCCACAACATCAAGGATATTAACAATACCGTTTCCGTTGACATCACCAAAAGGCCTGCCGCTCTCTTCTCCAAACTCCGTGAGCACTCTGGCTATTAATGATTGCGCCGAACTGGCGGTCAGATAGTAGATAGGGAAGGACAAAGCGATTCTCTTGCCGGAAGCGCTGTTGAAAATAACGCCTGCAGTCTTCCCTTCATAGAGCGGATTATTGCTCTGAGAGTCATAATTATAAATTGGGGTGGCTCCGGGGAGGGTCTCAAATACGGAGACGCTGGGAAGGACCCCATTGAAGGGACTGCCGGTTTTCAGCGACAGATTGGGCCAGCCGTTGACCCCGGTGGCTCCAACAAAATCAAGGGCGCTGTTCTCGGTGACACGGGTAATACCGAATTCATCATACACGAAATCGCCCGGTCCCTGCAGCCCGTTGCCGCTCAGCCAGTAAACGGACTGAAAGCCGGCCAGCATGAGGTTGGTGGCATATCCCAGATACCATCGCATCGAATCAAGCGAAACATCAAACAGATGGCTCGATATATCATCATCAAACCAGAGAACAGAGCTGTATTGCCCCGCCAGCGAGCGGGTGAGATATTGATTGGTCGGGCCGATTTGATGTTTGGTATTAATGATTCCGGTGAAAACGCTGTCATAGTAGGCGGCCTGTTTCAGCTCCGTCGGATTGAGTCCGCCGGCGGCGGTTTCTTCAACAAACAGGATACCGCCATCAAAAGTGGCTGGAACGGTTCCCGACACCAGCGCTGTATCCGATTCGTTGTTGAGATTATCTACAGCCAAAACGGTGTATTCATACATGGTGTGCCCGAGAACGGCATAATCGATATAGAAGGTGTCGGTCAGGCTGGGGACCAGAGTCTGCCATGCGCCACCCGATTCCCGGCGCAAAATCTTGTAATGGTCCAGGTCAAGTTCACTATTAGAGCGCCAGGATAATTCAATCCGGGCGCTGTCAGGTTCGACAACAAATCCACGCGGCGCCCGCGGCTCCACGTAACTGACTCCGGAATCTTCCGGAAGATAGATAGGACCATGACCTTGCGCGTTCTCCCCCAGGACGGCAAGGTAATATGTTATTCCCTGCTGGAGACCGTTGATGGTATAAGTGCAATTCGGCGGCGTCACCGCGAGTGTATCGGTATAGATTCCCGATTCGGCGCCATACACAATTTTATATGTATAATCGGGGCGGCAATTGCTTGACCAGTTGATCTGAAGCGACTGCCCGTCGCCGACATCATAAACCCGGTCGATAAAAGTCGGACTGGCGGCAATATCTGCCTGCCCCAAACCGGCAACAGCCATTCTGACTATTTCTGTCATATGGGAAAAGTTCATTCGCGATGTCAGGTCAATGTCGGTATGCCAGCCGGGGAAGTTGAAATCCCCCTCCTGGGCGTAAACGGCGTGATATCCAAAATCGACAAATGAGGCATGGTCAGAATTTCCCGCCGAGCCGCCATAATACGGTATCAGGGTGGTTACCCTCGTAGCCGCAGATGCCATCAGGGCGGCATAAGCCGTAAAAGGACCGCTGAAGAGAACGACATCATTCACGGCATCATCGGTGTACCCTATCATATCAAAGTTGAGCATATACTCAATATTAGTCCCCTGAAAATATAAATTTTGAGCGGCGACATAAGAACCGACCAGCCCTACTTCTTCCGCTGAAAAAGCATAAAAAATCAGCGTCTTGTTGAGCGGGACATCTTTTAGAACGCGCGCAAGTTCCAGCACGGCGCTGGTGCCGCTGGCGTTATCGTCGGCTCCCGGAGCATAGACCGATGGATTCGACTGCTGGTTATAGGAGTCAAAGTGCCCCCCGATGACAACTACATTGTCCGGTTCCGTGGTTCCCGGTTTTACGCAGACAATATTATTACAGGCGATTCCGGGTAAGTAAAAAAGTTCTTTGCTCACCTGGGTATATCCGAACGAAAGAAATTTGTCGTACAGCCAGTCCTCCGCCGCCAGAATCGAATCGGAATCAACATAACGGGTGCGAAAGGCTTCCAGCCTGGTGTTGTAGGAATAGAGGGAGTCCTGCAAAATATAGGGCGCAAGGGTATCATAAGGGTAAGAGTCCAGCGGCTTAAAAGCGGTTACCTCTCGCGGCTTATAGAATAGCGGCGTGGTTCTTCCCGCCAGAGGAACCGGCATAAACCCACTCAGACGAACCCGTTCGGCTTCGCTGGCGGTCGCTTCGATGATATAATAGTTCTCTTCGGTGTAAAGAGATACAAAGGGAAGCACTTTGCGGAACTCCAGCGGATTTACCGGCGCAACCAGATAATAGCGGTCAGGGTCAAAATCCCGCGACACCAGCTCGAGAGGAACTCCCAATGATTGCAGACTTCTGACATCTGAATCGCTCAGCGCCACCAGAAAACGGCCGTTGATTGTGCCATAGGCATTACCCGCAATCTGTCTGGAATACTCCAGCGCCTCCTTGCCTTCAATCCTCAGCAGATAAAGGTCATCGGCGTAAACCGCGGTTGCCGCCAGAAGCAACAGTGCCAGAAGAGATATCCGGCGGATAGACATATTTATTCCTTTCTTAACAATTTTCTCAGTGACGGGTATTCTGGTCGAGCATACTTAATGCTTGAGGTATGAGGAGTATGCATCGTTAAAATAAAGATAATGAATCGGCGACTTTTGTCAAAAACTCTTTTTGGGTCTCTTAAGATTTACGCTCCAGGGAAGTCAGAAGTTTCCCTTTCATATCTTCCCGGACCTCCAGATACTTACCTGACGCCGAGGCAGCAACTTCACCGCTTTCCAATCGCATCTCCCCGCGGGTGATATATAACCGTCCCTTCTGGCTTTCGACCACTCCTTCCAGGTTCAGATGCTGCCCAATCTGCACCGCCTTATGGAACTTAACCGTCAACTCTACCGTCATGGCAAAAATATGGCGCGCCAAAAGCGCCTTAATCATCACTTCATCCAGCAGGCTGGCCGTTATCCCGCCATGATAGATATCTTTGTACCCCTCAAAGTGTTGTTGCGCGGTGCATTCGGCGACCGCCTTCCCTTCCGTGTAGAAAAATTTGACTTTTAAACCATACTGGTTCTGGTCGCCGCAAATGAAACATCCGGAATAGCGGGCAATTTCAATCATAATTGACCAATTTAGCGGTTGCTTCCCGCTTGTCAACAAAACAAAAACCCCGCCTGGCGGCGGGGTTCAAGAAGACTTTACACCAGAAGCCTAATTAGAGGGAGGGAGACAGATTGTCCGGGCGTAATTCCAGGTCTTACCTTCGCTGCTGACAGAAATGCTGGCTTCTCCATTGTCAAACGTTACGCTCACGACCCAATTGCGAACCCGCAGAGTTTTGCCTTCGTCAGTGGACAAAAGATATGACTGGTTAATGTCAATCTCAATGTTTCCTGACGTCGGGCAGCCGCTTGACCAGGGGTAGTTTGGCACGCGCGACAGATTTATATCGTTCACCGCCACATCCATATCATATTGGGCTTCCACCGTAGAATCGTCGGCAACATAAACCCACTTCACAAAAACATCTTTGGTGCCGTTGATAGCGGCGACATTCTGGTCCAGTCCGCTGTATTCCAGATTGAGATAAGCGCTCATGTTGACATGGGAAACATTGGTATTCTTAAAAACAAAATCCCACTTGCGGATAAAATGCAGATAATCGAGTCCGGAAGGGTCTTCGATCACTTCGCCGTTATCCCGGTACTGTACCGAGTCAACGAGGACACTGGCCGTATAGGCGTTATTGCGAGAAATGTAGACTATGTACCAGCCGTCATAGTACCCAAAAGTCGCCGTGTCGGTTGGTCCCATAGGTCCATAGTTATTGATTACGTTTTCGGTGTCGACCGGCGCCTTGTAGATATTCTCGAACCCTTCCGCAAAATAATTCTGCGCCGAATCAAGGAAAACATTCACCTGGTCCTGTACCTGAATGAACTCGGGGTCGGTCAGTAAACCGGTATTGCTGGGACTGGCCGGAGTTTTCTCATCGGAGCATCCGCCCGCCAGGCAAAGCAGCGCCACAACTGTCAGCAGGCATACCCCGGATGCGATTTTGTGAGGATGCATTGGTTCTCCTTTCGAGACATTCTATCCGGGGCACCCTTTCGCCACTTCTACTTTTTCTTCTTCTTCGATTCCTTTAGAAGAAACAGCATAATTGCTTTCTGAATATGCAGTCTGTTCTCCGCCTGGTCGAAAACCACAGATTGAGGGCCATCCATAACCTCATCGGTGATTTCGCGGCCCCGTTCGGCGGGGAGGCAATGCATGACCAGGTGGTCAGGGCTGGCGCCGGACAGCAATGTTTTGTTTAATTGGAACTTACTTAACTGTTTTGATTTCTCCTCAAATTTGTCCTTTTGGCCCATCGAGGCCCAGACATCGGTATAAACTACATCGGCATCTTTCACCGCTTCTTTAGGGTCTTCCGTCACAAGGACTTGGCTCTCTTTATTCTGGAGCGCCCGTTCCATCATCCCCCCGTCGGGCGGAGTCTCAGCCGAGGTGCCTATCCGCAGGTCAATCGGTATTAGCGACGCCAGATTCAGCCAGGAATTAGCGACATTATTGCCATCACCCAGATAGGCTATTTTGTAGCGGGGTTTCTTCCGGGCATGTTCGAGAATTGTGAAGTAATCCCCCAGAATCTGGCAGGGATGTCCCAGGTCCGTAAGACCATTGACTACCGGCACCGAAGCATACTTCGCCAGTTCGGTGACATCGCTATGGGCAAAGGTGCGAATCATTATCAGGCCGACATAGCGGGAGAGTACCCGGGCGGCATCGGCTATCGATTCCCGTCGTCCCAATTGAATCTCCGGGTCGGTGATATATATAGGATGTCCGCCCAGTTCGAAAATGCCCACTTCAAAAGAAACTCTTGTCCGCAATGACGGCTTGGTAAAAATACAGGCGACCGCTTTACCTTTGAGCGGCTTGGGGGCAATCTGCCCCTTTTTCATCTTCTTACATAAATCGAATACCTCGCGAATCTCCTTGGGCGCGAGGTCGTCGATTTCGGTCAGGTGCCGAAGCATATTATCTCCTTTCAATTTCGGTTAAATTGTGCTAAATAATGGCGTGCCGTCAGATAAGTCAAGCCCGACTGTCGGCGCCGCGGAAGATATGACTCGCGGCAGATTTTCGAATCAGTTTGCGGCGCGTAAGGGCGTCGGGACAAGGAAACATCGGAAGGGCAGTATTCGTATCGGATATTAATGAGCGAATGGAGGGAAGGAGCCTATGCAGAAAAGAGAATCGGTCGGCTTGATATTGATTTTGCTGGGGGGAGTCCTTTTGAGTCTCAGCATTATTACCAATATCTACCCCCATGTTAGAATTTGGAGAATCATGCCGCTTCTATGGCCCCTGGTGCTGGTGGCTTTGGGGCTCTATCTGATATTCAGAAAGCAGTTCCAGGCGCACCCGAAGGTGATAGAAATCTCCGCCGCCGCAGAAAAAATAGCGACCGAATTCGGGCAGAAGTTTGAGAAGACTTTTGGTGATGTTTCACTCAATGCCAGGGATGCCGAAATCGACGGGACCAATATCTCCTGCGCCTTTGGCGATTGTTTTCTCAATCTGACCGGCGCAAAATTGAAGCCGGGGACCAATCAGATTTTTGTCACAACTACTTTCGGTGATGTCACAATAATGGTGCCGAAAGATATTGAGGTCTGGGTATTCGGGACATCGACCATGGGCGACCTGGTCATCTTTGACCGTAAGGTCTCCGGAATATCAAACAGCCTGAGTCACCAGACGCCCGGTTATGATACCGCCGCTGTCAGACTTCAAATCACAGCTCGAACAACTTTCGGCGATGTCCAGGTCCTCTGGGGATAAATAAGACAGGGATGTCGTCTGCGACATCCCTGATAAACTGAGACTGGAAAGCGACGTTAGAATCGTCTTCCGCCGCCTCCGCCAAATCCGCCGCGTCTGCCGCCGCCACCGGAGTGTCCGCCACGGCCGCCGCCACCGCCGCGGCCTCCACCACCGCCTCCGCCGCCTTCGCTGCGGGGACGGGCTTCATTGACCGTCAAGTTCACTCCATTAAGGTCAGCGTGATTCAAACCGGCAATGGCGGCGCGCCCTTCCTCCTTGGAAGGCATGTCGACAAAACCGAAACCGCGCGGTTCACCGGTAAAACGGTCCTTAATGATGTTGATACTGGCTACCTGGCCGTAACTCTCGAATGCCTTGCGAAGGTCTTCTTCGGTTATATCGCGGGTCAGGTTTCCTACGTAGATATTCATTCTACTCTCCCCATTTGTTTATCGCTTCACGGTTTACTCACTAAGTAACTTCGCAAGGCAAGATAAACGATTACTGGCGCACTATTGCGCCGTCTCTCCCCAAAGAAGATTTCTGCTGGGATTATCCTTGTGGAACAACATTAGAAAACTCAAGTAAGGAGATATTGTTTCTGTTTCCAATATATACGTCTCTTTGGCGATGTCAATGACAATATTCCGAGGCTATCATACCCTGGCAACGCCTCATTGCATAATTATTATGTCGATTCTTCGATTCTTGGTGCGGCCATCCGGGGTGTCGTTTGATGCCACCGGGCGGTCGGCGCCATAACCGGCGGACTGCACCCGGTCGGCCGGTATAGAGAGGGACTGCCGAAGATACTGCATCACCGCTATCGCCCGTTTCTCCGAGAGACGAATATTTCCGGCCGGGTCGCCGGTATTGTCGGTATGCCCCTCTATCATCAGCTTGGAATCAGGGAACATCTTCAAAATTTCTATTACTTTGTTCAAGATAGGCACATGTTCATCGGCGATATCGCTCTTGCCCGGCGCAAAAGAAAGCCCTATGAGGCGAAGAACAATATCATTCGAAGCATTGAAGAGCACCTCCCCTTCCGAAGGATTTATTATCCGCTTAGCCTGACTCAGCTTGTCCTCTTTTTCACGACGGGCATCCAGTTCGGTCGAAATCTCCTTCTGGGTTTTGGTCAACTCGGCGATTTTCACCTGATGCTCCTGCAGTTCTTTCGCAAGATTCTGACGCTCGTCAAGCAAGGTGGCAATTTCGGTGTCGAGACGGCGCATCTTCTCTGGGAGAGTTAAGCCGCTGTCCGCCACGCCAAACCGCGCCAGAGACGACTTCAGCCACTCCTCGGTCTGAGCCGCAATCTGATACGCTTCCTGCTCTTTTCCGGCGCCGAACTCCTTCAAGGAGCGAATCCGTCGCACCAGAGAATCGGCCGCCGCCATCGGTCCGGTGTCGAATTGAAGCAACTCAATTCCAAATTCATTGGCGATTTTCTGCATCTCGATTTCGTACCCGAGCATCAGTTTTTCCCAGGCCTGGTCGTTCCGCTCCAGCGAGCGAACCAACTGCGAGACATTGGAGCCATGCCGCGCTTCGTACTCGGCGCGGGCGACATATTCGAGTGATTCTTTTCTTTCGTAACGGTCTTTAAGCAGAATCTCATCAGCTTTATTTCTTGCGGTTCGGGCTTTGTCCATTGTAGTGTAAGCATACTTGAGCCCTTCGTCGGCAATCGCCGCCGCAATCAGTTTATCCGCTTTCCCCAGAATATCGACCCGTATTGCCTCCAGTTCTGCCTTGTCAAAGAGAGGCGAGGCTTTGTCCGCTTCTTTAATTCCCCCTTTGACATCACCTGATTCTACCTTTTTGGTCGATTTCACAAACTGCGTCTCCGCCGCCTGATAAAGCTGTGGCACCAGTTGATGCGCCCGCGCCTTGCGCGCCTTATCCCTTGGAGGAAGATATTCCGATAGCGATAGCCGGGCAACGCCGGTCGCCTTGATAGCGTTTTCGGCGTACCCTTTAAAATCAGAGGCAAGTTCATTGATATACTGCTGCTTTTTGGCATATTCAACCGCCCGCTTCAGGTCCTGGAATTTACGCTCGGCATTAGAATAGGTCTCCGGGGCAAATATCGGGGCTTCAATAGCAACAATGGAGTCCATCAAGGGCTGAAGTTCCTTGACTACATCGCCGGTCTGCGCCAGGGAAGTCTCAAGGGAAACGACAATCGATAGCAACAAAATGACGACAAGAAATCCTTTCATAACCGACACTCCTTTGAAACGAATATCCGGAATTTAGAATTATCTAATAATTTGATTATCGTCAGGCAAGAGGAAATTAATGCTACTTTACGCGGTTCAGTTTAACCTGTCAGACGAAATACCTGCACGATGGAAAATAAAAGAGAGCCGGCAGACTTACCGCCTGCCGGCATTTGAACAAAAATCTAAATCAAAGTCCACTCTTATTCGGTCGGTTTCCAGACCTTCCAGACCTTTCCCACCAGGTCAGGACCGACCTTAAGGGTCGGCTGTCCCGGTTCCCATCCAGCAGGACAGGCTTCAGCCCCCTTGGTGGCGCGAACATGCTGGAAGGCTTTCACCTGACGAATCGACTCGGAGATTTTACGGCCGACCGGCGGGGTTAGCACTTCCATCGCCTGCACCACTCCGTCCGGGTCAATTATAAATCGCCCGCGGATATCGACCCCGGAGGCGTCGTCATAGACGCCATAAATCTTGCCGATACTTCCGGCGCCGTCACTCAGCATCGGCCAGGGAATCCCGCTTGCCGTCATCTTGGAAAGCTCCTCTTCGTCCCAGACCTTATGAACAAAGCGGCTATCAACACTTATTGAGAGAACTTCCACCCCCAGTTTCTGAAGTTCATCGTACTTACCGGCGACCGCCGATAATTCGGTCGGTCAGACAAAGGTGAAATCGCCGGGATAGAAACAGACCAGGACCCATTTCCCGGCATAGTCAGACAGTTTCACATTGACAAATTTCCCC
>JBFMEF010000019.1 GCA_040753495.1 Candidatus Zixiibacteriota bacterium | reverse complement strand
TATGCGAGCACGAGTCCTATCTGCAGTGACCATGGGGGTGTTATTACTCCACGGTTGCGGGGATAAGGGGACGGAGGGGGAGAAGGAAATTCGGAAGTGGTCGGTGTCGGGAACAGTGGTGCGGGTGCAGACGTCGATTCCGGTCATAAATGCCAGAGTGATATTGGGGCAGGACAGCACGGTGACAGATAGCGCGGGGAAGTATCTGTTTGCGGAAGTGGTGGAGGGGGTGTATCCGATATCGGTGATGTGCGACAGTTTCGGGTATTACCATGACAATATCACAGTCAAAAGAGATCTAATTTATAATGTGCCGCTGGTGCCGGCGGTGAGGTTATTCGGGAAAGTATATGACCATTTGATGCAGCCACTCGGCGGTGCGATAGTTGAAGCTGGTGGGATAGTGGACACGACGCAGGTTGACGGGGGCTACCAGTTGCCGAATGTACCAACGGGAAATAGAGAATTATCCTGCTACCATCCGGAGCATTATCGATTCGTGGTCACAATTAATATCCCTTCAGTTCCATTTGAATTCAATATCTACCTGTATCCGGCGGCCAACCTGTTTGGAATCGTCTATGGCGATTCAGGGCGGCCGCTTTCGGGAGCGGTGGTTTCGGTTGCGGGATTGGGTGATACATCCGGGCAGTGGGGAGGATATGAGTTAAAGGAAGTACCGCTTGGTCACCAGAGCTTGAGTTGTACACATCAAGATTATTTCGACCATACAGAAGAAATCGAGGTTACAATGGCGCCGACCAGGGTAGATGTAGTTATGGACAATCTGGTAAACCTGATCGGGACGGTGTCAAATCAATATTACGGATTAGTTGCAGGCGCGGAAATATCTATAGCAGGATTGAAAGACACATCTGATTTGAACGGACATTATCAGTTCCGAAATGTGCAGCTGGGGTTTCAGGGGATAACCTGCACGCATCCTCAATATTTCTTTGCGCCGGATACCATTTCCATAACTCAGAGCCTGAAGATATATGACATTAAGATGCTTCGGGCGGTGAAAGAGACGCTGTATGTGGAGGAAGATGTGACATTGGAAGCTCACCTGCAGGGATTTCGAGATGATTGTGGCGGTCTTGGGGGAGTGGCTACTTCTTATCCTTATGCTGAAAGACTCGACATTTATGGAAGTAGCTGGATTGAATATCCTTATCCTGATGACCATTATTTTTATTATCGCTACTGCGAAATCGAGCGGTTCTATGTCAAATTGCCGTTTAGACAGAAATCCGATGCCTTTATTTCAGCGGAATTTTTGCTATATTGCTTTGGCGGGGACACCAGGGTTTGGTATAAATTCACGGAATCCGATTGGGCCGAAAGTACACTGACTTGGAGTACGCAACCTGCAGATGCAGATCAGCACTTTTCGTACTTTGAACCATCTGCTGGCTCAGAAATCTCAATTGATCTGACCAGTATTTATGAAGACCTCGAATATCATATGCCAGCACTGTTTTTTTGGGCCGGGGTGCCTAACCCTTGGGAACTCGACGCTTGGGCCAGTTTTGCTTCCAGCGAGAACGCCGATTTGAGCAAGCGCCCCAAGGTGATAATAACTTCATTGTACTAGACTTTGCTCGATTTAAAACCGAGCTGGGGGCGCTGTATAATCCGTATAAATTTGAAAAAGGAGGTGTAAATGAAGAGGGTTAAAGAAGGTGTTATGTCGATGGCGGTTATTGTGATGTTGGGTGGTTGGGGAATGAAGGCTGAAGCGAAAGATGTTGCGAGCCTGCTTCAGGCGGCGGACTCGGTTTTCGCGCTGAAGGAGTGGGAAAGAGCGGCGAGTTTGTATGAGGCTGTCACGGAACAAGATTCAGCGAACGGGAACGGATGGTACGGGCTGGCGGTTGCATCGCATTATGCGGGAGACTGGGAGAGAGCGCTGGAGGCATATGAAAAGGCGGCGCAGCACGGGAGATCTCCCTTGATTTCACAGTACAATATGGCCTGCATATATTCGGTAAGGAAGGATACCTCTAAAGCAATAGAAATGCTCTACCGGGTTATAGACGGGGGATATCCGACAGCCAATTATCTCAAGAATGACAGCGACCTGGCGGCAGTGCGGGCGCATAAGGAATATGAGCAACTTCTGCATCGGGCGGACAGCGCCATGAGCCCGTGCGAGTACAATCCGCAGTGCCGGGTATTTGATTTCTGGGTCGGTGACTGGGAAGTGAGAACGACGAGTGGGGGAGTGGCGGGACATAATCGGATTGAAAAAACGCTTGACGGGTGTCTCTTGATTGAAAACTGGGAATCTGTCAGCGGCGGCACGGGGAAGAGCGTCAATTATTATGACCCCTCGGTGGGGAAATGGGTGCAAAACTGGGTCGATTCGCGGGGGAATGTAATACATTATGTTGGCGGGATGGAGGAAGGGTCGATGAAGTTCGAGGGGTATAACTATGCGCCGGACGGGAGCAGGGAGCGGTCGCGGATGTCATTTACACCGATGGAGGAAGGGAAGGTGAGACAGTTGATAGAGCAGTCGACCGATGAGGGGAAGAGCTGGTATATCTGGTTTGAGGGGATATATTCGCCGGTAAAGAAGTGAGCGAGCAGGCGGGCGGGTCTACCGCGCAGAAGTTTAAAGTTGCAGAGATGTGAAATCTGCCATATCATTTTCGGAACTGGCATGGAATATGAATTCAATTGAGGGATGCAGATGAGTTTTGGAAGAAAGATTTCGACGGGGCTGTTGTTTGTCTGCTTGTCGGCAAGCGTGGTATTCGGGAGCGAACCGATAGATTTTGACGGGATATTCGGAGGGACGGAAGGGGGATTTGTGCTATATGATATGAAACATGATTCATATGTCCGCTACAACGAGTCGCGCTGTTCGACGCGATTCACGCCGGCATCGACTTTTAAGATTCCCAACGCCCTGATTGCTCTGGAGACCGGGATTGCCGGCGACAGCGATTTTGTGATAAAATGGGACTCTATCCGTGACCCGCGACAGGAATGGTGGACCGGATTTTTCGAGGTCTGGGCGCAGGACCATACGTTGAAAAGCGCTATCAAGTATTCGGTGGTCTGGTATTTCAGGGAACTTGCCCGAAGAATCGGGAAAGAGAATTATGAGAAATATCTAAAGCAGTTCGCCTATGGCAATCAGGATATATCGGGAGGGGTCGATAAGTTCTGGCTCAGCTCAACTTTGAAAATTTCGCCGGACGAAGAGGTGGCATTCCTGAAAAAATTATACAAGAAGGAACTGGGGATTTCGGAGCGGTCAACAGATATTCTGAAACAGATGATTGTTCTGGAGGAGGGTGACGGGTACCGCTGGAGCGGCAAGACCGGCGGCGGGGAGCTTCCTGACGGCAGAGCGGTAGGATGGCTGGTGGGATTTCTGGAGACGAAGGATAATGTCTGGGTCTATGCGCTGAACATTGAGGATGAGAGTTTTGAGAAAATGGCGCCGAAAAGACTGGCGATAACCAGAAGGGTTTTCGAGGAATTGGGATTGATAGGGGAAAAGAGGAAGTCGGAGTGAGATTTCCGATGATACCGATATTGGGATAGAAAAGTCCGTTTTGGAGAATTAAGTGGGGGTTGCAAAAGTGGTGGGGATTATGCCCCAAAGAGGGGATTGCGATTCAAGAGTTCCCCGTATAAGCCGATATAGTATATCAAGTTAAATATGGGGCAGAACGCTCCGGATTTGTCGGAAAAGAGTCAGATGAGAGGAATTTGAGACTTGCTAATTTTAAAAAAAACTTTAGTTTTCCGGCGACTTTTGCGTAATGGTATCATAAGAATTTTCACTTGAGGGATATCAAATTGAAATTCAGTAAAGAGAGTTTGAAGATTAATGCCGCTAAAGTGACCGATGAGTTGTGCGAAGTAATACTTCATCAGATACGCGGCATCATGAAAAAGAGCGGGGCGGTGGTGGGAGTTTCCGGCGGGATTGATTCCTCGGTAACGGCGGCGCTCTGCGCCCGGGCGCTGGGACCGCAGCGAGTGTTGGGGGTGATGATGCCGGAGAAAGAATCCTCCGGAGAAAGCAAAATTCTGGCGGAGAAACTGGCGAAGAAGTTTGGATTTGAAGTGATACTTGATGAGATTACCGGCGGTCTGGCCGGGATGAAATGCTATGAAAGACGGGATGAAGCTATCAGGCGGGTTTTCCCGGAATATGGACCGGGCTGGCTGACCAAGATAACAATTCCCAGCAAAATTACCGAGAAGGATACCTTCAACTTCTTCAACGTAACGATTGAAAACGAGGCAGGGGAAAGCAAATCGAAGCGGATGCCGCTGGATGTTTATCTTCAGGTGGTGGCGGCCTCGAATCTCAAGCAGAGACTTCGGATGACCACGTTATATTATCATGCGGAGAAACGGAACTGGGCGGTGGCAGGGACCGGCAATAAAGACGAGCATATGCAGGGCTTTTTTGTGAAATATGGCGACGGCGGCGCCGATTTAAAACCGATAGCGCATCTATTCAAGGTGCAGGTTTATCAATTGGCGGAATATCTGGGTGTGCCGGAGGAGATTATCCGGAGGACGCCGACCACAGATACCTACAGCGCCGAAGTGACCCAGGAGGAATTTTTCTTCGGGCTGGATTTCGAGCATATGGACCTCTTGTGGTATGCGATGGAGAACAAGGTGCCGGCAAAGACAGCGGCAAAGGAGCTGGGGATGACTCCGGAGCAGGTGGAGCGGGCATATTTCAATATCGACCGCAAGATAAAAGCGACGGAATATTTAAGAATGGAGCCGCTGGAAGTTAAGATGGCAAAGAAGAAAGCGGCGGCCGGCAAAGGCAAAAAGAAAAGTAAATAACAATAGATAAGGGTAGAACGATGGCAACTGTTGACGAAAAGAGCATTAAAGAAAAGGTCCGTAACTTTATAACGGAAACATTTCTTATAGGCGATGAGAAGAGCAAACTGAAAGACGGCGATTCCTTCATGCACAAGGGAGTGATTGATTCCACCGGAGTGCTGGAACTTGCCAGTTTTGTCGAATCGGAGTATAATTTCAGCATCGACGACAACGAGATGATTCCAGACAATCTCGACTCCATCGAAAATCTGACGAAATTTATAGCCCGCAAGATCGGGTGATGATGAAGGGCTGATTTCCCAGCCCTTTTATCATTCATCGATGAAATCAAGAAATGAAATTATTCGATACTCTTGAAAGAAGCGCCCGGGTTTTTCCGGAGAAGCTGGCGGCGACATACCTGGAGCGGTCGGTTACGTATCGTGAATTGTACGGGTCGTCGCTGAAAATGCGTCAATATCTGGAAAGCCGCGGATTCAGCCGGGGAGGACGGGCGGCGATTCTTGTCGAAAATTCGCCGGAGTATCTGACGGCGTTTTTTGCAGTTACCGGCGCGGGACTGGTGGTGGTGCCGGTGGATACCTCATTGAACCCGGAGAAGATAAATTTCATTCTCAACGATTGCGGGGCGGAATGTCTGATAATTCAGTCAAAATATGAGCGTCACCTGGAGAAGATACTCGCGGGGAATACCGCTCTGAAAGAGTTAATTTCAGACCGGGGATTTCGGGGGTATTCCGGAACGCTGTCACACCGAACGATGGCGGAGATTCTGCAGGGAACGGAGCTGTCGGCCGAAATGGACAACTCCTGGCAGGGCAAGGTTCGATATCTCGAATATAATCTGGAAAAGGAGTCATCGGAAGCGCCGACCGAGCTGGCGGCGATATTTTATACGTCAGGCAGCACCGGACAGCCGAAAGGGGTAATGCTCTCGCACCGGAACTTGATTTCCAACACCATTGCCACAGTAGAGTATCTGAAGCTTACCCCTGACGACAGTGTCATCGTTATATTGCCGTTTTATTATATTTATGGCAATTCGCTGCTTTTGACCCATATCCTTTGCGGGGGACGTTTGGTAATCGACAATCGTTTCCTTTATCCGGAAGTGGTTCTGGATACAATGGAGCAGGAGAGAGTGACCGGATTCTCCGGGGTGCCGTCGAATTTCATGATACTTCTAAATAATTCCACTTTTGCCACCCGCAAACTGGAGGCGCTTCGGTATTTCACACAGGCCGGCGGCGCCATGGCTCCGGAAGTGGTGCGACGGTTGATGGCGACTTTTCCACATAAAGAGATTTATATAATGTACGGTCAGACCGAGGCAGCGCCACGGGTATCGTACTGCCCGCCGGATAGACTCAAAGACAAGGTCGGCTCAATCGGAATTCCGGTGCCGGGGGTGCAGATAAGAATTGTCAATGATGATGGCGTGGAGGTGCCGACCGGAGAAGAGGGCGAGATAGCGGTATTCGGCGATAATGTAATGCTGGGGTACTGGAATCAGCCGGAAGAGCAAAGCCAGGTGCTGCGCAACGGGTGGCTGCATACCGGCGACCTGGCGCGGAAAGATGAAGAAGGGTATTTTTACATTGTGGGGCGGAAGAAGGAGATTATTAAAGCGGGGGGAAACCGGGTCAGCGCCAAGGAAGTGGAAGAGTGCATTCTGGAGAACGAGAAAATCGCCGAGGCGACTGTCTTCGGGGTGAAAGATGATATTCTGGGTGAGGCAATAAAGGCGGTTATTGTTTTGAAGGAGGGAGCGACCGCGGATAAAAAGGAGATTCAGGTGTACTGCCGGGCTAAATTGGCAGATTACAAGATACCGAAGTATGTCGATTTCGTAGAGGCGCTTCCCAAATATAAATCGGGCAAAGTAAATAAACTTCAATTGATAAATCAAAGTGGCAGATAAATAGAATTGGAAAGGAACAGGTATGAAGTTCGACAAGGAATTACTTCGTATCGACCCGGTCAAAGAAGCCGAAATTGCGATTGAGTTCATGCGCAAGGCGGTGAAAGGGGTCCCGAAACGGGACGGGATAATTGTCGGCATCAGCGGTGGTATCGATTCCGCAGTAGTGGCATCACTGGCGGTGCGGGCGGTAGGCAAGGAAAATGTGCTCGGATTGATTTTGCCGGAAAAGGATTCAAATCCGCAATCGGCGGAATTCGCCAGGAAACTTATCGACAAACTGGGGATTGCGCATCGCACTGTCGATTTGACCCAGGTGGTGGAGAGTTACGGGGCATATCGGAATCGGGATGAAGTTATAAGAAGCATCTTCCCCGAATATGACAGCGCCACCCACAAGTTCAATATTCATCTGCCGCAGAATCTTCTCGAGGTTGACCGCTTCAATTACTACACTCTGCGGATTGACGACGGCAGAGGGAACCAGAAAGAGAAACGTCTGGGGAAGAAGGAGTTTCTGGCGATAACGGCGGCGGCGAATGTCAAAATTCGCGCCCGAATGATTGCCCTTTATTACTGGGGCGACCAGAACAATTACCTGGTGGCAGGCACGACCAATAAGACCGAGTTTATCCTTGGCGACTATTGCAAGTATGGCGACGGCGGAACCGATATCGAAGGGGTCTGCCATCTCTACAAACTTCAGATTTATCAACTGGGCGAGTATCTGGGGGTGCCAGAGGAAATCATGAAAAGGACGCCAACCCCGGATACTTTCAGCCTCACGGTGTCGGATAAAGACTTCTATTTCTGTTTGCCTTTTGAAATTCTCGACCCGCTACTCTTCGCCTGGGAATATAAGATTAATATAAGTGATGTCGTCAAGGGTTTGGGGCTGTCCAAAGAGCAGGTTCTTCGGGCATATCGCGACTTTGAGTCAAAGCATACGTCGACTGAGCATATTCGTCAGCTGGCGCTTTCAATGGAGCGAGATTGGGGCCGTTACCTGAAAACAGGCAGAACGCAGCCGGCAAAGAAGAGCGCCGCGACGAAGAAGAAAGCGACAAAAGCGGCCGGGGCTAAGCCCAAGAGCAAGGCGAAAGGAAAAGTGAAGCCCAAGGGGAAGAAGAAAAGGTAAGGGGAACCAGGCAAGATGGTAAAGGGTTGTCAAATATAGCGCTTGACAACCCTTATTTATGAAGATTGATTTGTTTGAAACCGACGGACGCTTGTTGCATAGAATATATATCAAGGTATATGTTAATCTGGGAAAAAGGCGGATATGGATAACGATAAAACCAAGAAGTCTCTGGACTTAAGCGACATTTTTGCCATTGCCTGGAAGCGGAAGTGGCTTATTTTCATTCCGCTGGTTCTGGTGGCGATTTCGGCGTACGCCGGTTCTTATCTGATTACGCCGGAGTATCAATCTTCGGTTATCATTTGGTTTGGAAACCCGGTTCAGATGACAGACCAATTGCGGCGTATGGTAGGCGATGCGACTGATGTTCTGGGGAGCGAACGTCATCGGTCGGAAGAGCTGAAAAGTATGCAGAACGAGGTGACGTCATCGCCGTTCTTGAGGCAGCTGGTGCAGAATCTCCGATTAGACCAAGACCCCTCGCTGGACAAGAAGGTCGCCAAGATGCGGGCATCGCGACCCGATATGAGCCCGGAGCAGATAAAATTTGAGGTTTTGGCCGATGAACTGCGTGACAGGATTTTTGTCAATTTTGCCGGATGGGAGCAGGTGAGAATTTCGGTCCTGTCAACCAGTCCAAGGCTGGCGCGCGATATGGCTCAAAATCTGGGGGAAATACTGATGACGGAGAAACGTCGTCAGCAGTTGGGGTCAGTCCGTCTCTCCCAGGATTTTACCTACGACCAGTTGTCCAAGTATGAAAAAGACCTGCAGGACAAGATTGACGAATTGACGGAATTCCAGAAGAAATTCATGGGGTATCAGTTAAATGAGATGGTAGTTTCGGATTCCAATCGCAAGGCGATTACTTCGGAAATCGAAGGGACCAACATTGAAATAGAAGAGAAGAAGGACGAAGAGAGAAGGTTGCTTGCTAAACTGGTCGACATTCCAGCGACGAAACTGACTCTGGAAGAATCAAATAACCTCAAGAGAATCAAGGCGGAAATTCAGAATTTGCTGGTCTCGGTCGCCAACCTGATGCCAAAATATCGCTGGTCGGACCCGGAGATCTTGAATTTTAAAACCAAGCTGTACAGCTATATCGGCACTCTGGAAGATGAGCATCGCGAGCTGGTGGAGCAGCAATTCGCCAGTTACGACAAGGCGACCCGCGATAATATAGCCCGGCTGTTCAATGTGCGCGCCGACCTCGATGTACTCTATTCGAAGTCTAACAATCTGAAACTGGCGTTGGCTGATTTGACCGATAAGATAAATTCCATACCGGCATATCAGGCAAAGCTGGACCAGTTGAATCGTGAGATAAATGCGGCGCGGGAACTCCGCGACCGATTCAAAGAGCAACAGGAAAGTTCGCAGATATCACAGGCGCTGCTTCAGGAAGCGCAGTTTAAAGTAGTGGAGCCGGCCAAAGTTCCGTTATCACCGGTGAAACCGGACCGTCTCAAAATCCTGATTATGGGGATTTTTGTCGGACTGGCGCTCGGCGGAGGAGCGGCGCTTCTGGCAGAACTTCTGGATAATTCGCTCAAGAGCATCGAGCAGGTTGAAGAATTTGTCGGATATCCGGTGCTTGGCGTAATTCCGGAAATAAATTCTATAAAGAATGCGGCAAAAGTGAAGGCTTAATCGGGTAACCGCTTTTCCCCTCGCGCAACCGATTTATTTTTTTCCGGGCGTTTCAATCAGATATCTCATAATAGGCCTCCCGGGAGACCGTCGAGCAACCTCCCGGAATCCGGCTTTTCGGAAGGCGGAAAGTAATCCGGTAAAGACGAAAACGTCCGGCTGATTGCTTTTGGGGTCGGTGGGATAACCTTCGACGGCGACGGCGCCGTTGCGAGCGGCCAGTTCGACGGCGGCCTTAAGCAGAGCCGAAGTGACCCCGAGACGTCGATACGGCCTGGCGATAAAGAAGCAAACGACCGACCATACAGGAAGGTCATCAACTCTTTTTAGAATTCGGGATTTTTCAAGCGCGATATATTCCTCACGCGGGGCGACGGCACACCAGCCGATAGGCGTCTTGCCCAGATAAGCCAGCAATCCGGGACGTTTGCCCTGCTCCACAAGTGCCTTCAATGCCCTTTTATTGCCTTCCCCTTTTTGAGCCAACCAGATAGAGCGCTTTAATCGCCACCACATGCACCAACAACCGGCGCAAGCGCCCCGCTCGCCGAATAGTCTGACCAGGTCATCCCAGCGGCCCGGAGTAAGGGGCATAATACGGAGCCCCTGGAGACTCGCGGATTTATTTCTAATTTCTTTTTTCATCTAAGCTGACCAAGCCAAATGCGATAGAATATTAAGAGCAGATTATGGCACTGTTTGACTTTTTATGCAATCACAAAGTGGGAATTTGGCAGATTTTTCGCAGAGAGCGATATCCGTTCCTGGCGCGGAAATCGGTCAAGAGACCCCAGAATATCGCGATTTTGCCAATTCATTGTGACGCAATAGAATAGAGAATCAAGCGGAAAAGTCGCAACTGGAGATTAGTGGGGATTTGCCGATAATATCGATATCGTTTGGTTGAGGAGGATAAGGTAATAATGGGGGCGAAAAAGAGGCGGGATTTTGTCGATTTTCACGAGAATGATTGTCCTACTGAATAAACAAAGATGAAGACACAGGTTCGCTTAACGGTTTTAATCTTGTCGCTTGCCGGATTTTTCCTGCTTGGTCTCTCGGTAACGCGCCATTACGACAATAAACGGGTGGAGCTGATTGCCCAGGAGCAGGCGGATGAGCGGACTAATCTTCTTGATATGGTGCTGGAACTGGAGGGGCATGCGTCACAGACATTCGCCTATGATTATAGTTTCTGGGACGACATGGTGCGATTCGTGAGAGATCCCGACAGCAGCTGGGCGCGGGAGAACCTGGAAGCGGCGCTGACTACCTACAATTCTAACGCGGTTTGGGTACTGGGAAGAGATTTTTCTCCGGTTTATTTCTTGAGTAACCTTGATTCCTGCGCTCTGATGGTTACCCCTTTTTCTGACATAGAGCTTGCCCGGGTTTTTTCGAGGGGATGGTTCTGTCATTTTTATCTGAAGCATGAAAACGCGCTTTTGGAGATATTCGGGGCGCCGATACAGCCATCGAGTGACTACTTAAGAGTCTCAACACCGCTGGGATTCCTGATGGTTGGAAAGGCATTAGACAGCGAATATATGAAGACACTGGGGGGACTGACAGGCAGCAAGATTGCGATAAGACTCGACGGGGAAGAGGGGGGGCTATTTGAAAAATCTGGAACGGAGTCAATCGCTTTTTCCAAACCTTTGCGGAGCCACACGGGTGACACTATTGCCTGGCTGGAGGGGGTTCATGACTCAGAAATGCTGCGGGAATTGAACGCTGCCAATGTGAGGAATTTTTATCTTCTGGCGGCGTTTGCGCTGGTCAGTTCCGCGGCAATTTTCGCGCTTCTGGTGTTTTGGGTGGGGCTTCCGCTGCGACAATTGACCGCGAGCCTTCGTTTAGGCGATGAATCGCCGGTGGAAAAACTGCGCTTGAAGGACACTGAATTCGGACATCTGGCGCGGCTTATCATCCATTACTTTCGCCAAAATGAAGAACTGGAAAAAGAGATTATTGAAAGAACCAAGATAGAGAAAGAATTGAGGGCGACGGCGGCGAAATTTACGGCTCTGGCGGATGAGCAAAAAGTGCTTCTCGAAAACGCCCGCGATTTTATTTACCGCCACGATACCAATGGCGTCTTCTTTTATACCTCACCATCGGTCACGCAAACCACCGGATACACCTCGGAGGAATGGGAAACGCATTATACCAAATACCTGACGGACAATCCGATTAACAGAAAAGTAATCGAATACACCGAAGCGACTTTGAAGTCGGGACAGGCGCATCCTCCCTATCTGGTGGAGATATATCATAAAGACGGTCGCCCGGTGCTGCTGGAAGTCAACGAGCAGCCATATTTCGAACGGGGAAAAGTTGCCGGCATTGTCGGGGTGGCGCGCGATGTCACCGAAAGGAAATTGATTGAAGAACGTCTCAGGGAATCAGAAGAGAAATACCGCTATCTCATTGAAAATATCTCCGACGGTGTGGTGATATTTGATTTACAGATGGATGTGCTTTTTGCAAACCGGACCGCCTGCCAGATATTCGGCTATGAGGCGGAGGAACTGACCGGGATGCCGCTGCGGGAAATCGTGGCGGAAGAACATTACGGCAAAATGGCGCGCGAACTTTCCAATCCCCATGAGAAACGAGAAAGCCGTTATGAGGCGGTCATATGCAGGAAGGACGGCGGTCGGCGGTATGTACTGGTGGCGGGGAAGCCGCATGTCGACAACAGCGGCGATATTATCGGCAGTCTCGCGGTTTTCAGTGATATTACGGAAGTCAAACAGGCGGAAGAAGAAAAGCGGGTACTTAACGAAAAACTGGAGCATGCCAAGAAGATGGAATCGCTGGCGGTGCTTGCCGGCGGCGTGGCGCATGACTTGAATAATATTCTGGGTCCGCTGGTGGCGTATCCGGAGATGATACTGATGGGGCTTCCTGCCGACAGCCCGATTAAAAAGAAAGTCGAAATGATGGGTCGTTCGGCGCGGGAAGCGGCCGATGTTATCCAGGACCTGCTGTCGCTTGCCCGCCGGGGAAGATATGAGATGACCTCGCTGAATCTGAACGATGTTGTGAGCGAATTTCTCGACTCTCCCAGTTATCAGACCCTGGTGTCGCGCAATCCGAATGTCTATGTGGAATTGTCGCTGGGACGTGAAATCGGTCCTATTTGCGGCTCGGCGTCACATCTGCTTAAAGTGGTGATGAACCTCATAATCAATGCCTTTGATGCCATGCCCAACGGGGGACGGCTGCTGATAGAAACCGCTCAGGAGTATTTAAAAGCGCTTCGGGGAGGGCATAACAAGATTGAGCCTGGGGATTATGTGATTTTCCGCGTAAAAGATACCGGAATCGGAATCGACCCGGCTGATATCAGAAAGATTTTTGAGCCGTATTATTCGAAGAAAAAGATGGGCTCCAGCGGGTGC
>JBFMEF010000018.1 GCA_040753495.1 Candidatus Zixiibacteriota bacterium | reverse complement strand
ATATATAAAATATTGCATTCGTTCTCGGAATAGGCTTCTGCCGCCTGAAGAATTAAAGTCGATTTGCCGATTCCCGGTTCACCGGCAAGAAGGACGGCGCTTCCCGGAAGCAATCCTCCCCCCAGCACCCGGTCGAACTCGGCCAGCCCGGTTTTGTACCCTCCGGCAAAGTCAACTTTGATTTCATCGAGAGAGGCCGGCTTGTCGGAAGAGGCGCGCGCCCTTTTGCCTGAGGACTTAATGATTTTTTCTTCGGTCAGGCTGTTCCATTCGCCGCACTCTTTGCACTGCCCCTGCCACTTGTTATGGACAGCGCCGCAGCGGGTGCAGATAAAGGCGCTTATGAATTTCCGCTCGTTACCCATTATTGAACCTTGATGGGACCGGTTGCCCGTCCGTTTATAAACTGGCTGACGACTTCATTGCCGGAATTTCTGACCTGCTCAGGAGTTCCCTCAAATTCAATCATTCCGTTATAGAGCATGACAATCCGGTCGGCGATTTTATAGGCGGAGGTCATGTCGTGGGTCACGGCAATCGAGGTGACCTTCAATTTTTCGCGAAGCTCAATCATCAGGTCATTAATGATATCCGACGTAATGGGGTCCAGACCGGTGGTAGGCTCGTCATAGAGAAGGATTTCCGGGTTGGTGGCGATAGCGCGCGCCAGCCCCACCCTTTTGCGCATCCCGCCGGAAAGGTCGGAGGGGTACAGATTTTCGGTATTCGCCAGTCCCACCAATTCCAGCTTATCGCGGACGATATCGGCGATTTCGCTTTTTGAATATTTCCACCCCTCACGCAGTCCCAGCCCGACATTTTCGGCGACTGTCAGCGAATCCAGAAGTGCCGCCGACTGGAACAGCATGCCGATGGTGCGGCGTATCTCAAAGAGCTCTTCGGAGGGCATGAGTGAAATATCTTTGTCATGTATATAGACTGCTCCGGAATCGGGTCGCAGGAGACGGTTAAGATGTTTGAGCAGAACCGATTTGCCGCATCCGGATTGACCTATTATGACCAGCGACTCACCTTTGTTAACCACAAGGTTGATGCCGTTGAGGACTTTCTTGGAGCCGAAAGCCCGGCTCAAATTTTCAATTCTGATTACCGGCGCGGTCATCATTTACACCTTGAACAGCACGGTTGCGATAATATAGTCGGCGACAAGAATCATGACCGATGAAATCACCACGGCTTCCATCGTAGATTTGCCGACCCCCCGGGCGCCCCCCTCGGCGCGGTACCCCTCATGACAGCCAACAATGCCGATAATAGCGCCAAACACCGCTGATTTTGTCAGCCCGGAGACCATATCGAAAATCTGGAAAGAGTTCTTGACGCCATTCAAAAAAGTCTCGTAGGAGAGGTCCACGAAAAGCACCGATACGGCAAGGGCGCCGGATATGGCGACAAAGTTAGAGAAAATGGTCAGCAGCGGAATCATGGTCAGGCTGGCAAAAAAGCGGGGCATCACCAGATATCGCACCGGGCTGATAGCCATTGATTCCAGGGCGTCAATCTGCTCGGTAACTTTCATGGTGCCGATTTCGGCGGCGATACCGGCTCCGACCCGTCCTGCCACCACCAGCGCTGTCAGGACCGGCGCCAGTTCAATCACAATCGCCTTGCCGACAGCGGCGCCGAGATAACGAAGCGGCGCCCCGATAAACTGAAACTGATATGCCGCTTGCCACGCCGAAACAGCCCCGATGAAAATAGACGTAATTACAATCAAGGGGAGCGATTTATTGCCGATGAAAAAAAACTGGTCAACAATCAAGCCAAGGGAGCGGGGGATTTCTTTTAAGTAATAGACAGTTTTCAGAAGAAGAATAAATGTACTGCCCAGACGGGCGACAAAGTTGAGAGCGCGTCGGCCGACTAATAAGAATCCGTTTGCCATCTGCTAAAAAGGAGTATCGGCTTCTCCAGCCGGGACCGGGCGGTACTCCAGATTTTCGAAGCGAACAAAATCTTTGAGAAACGCCAGTCGCACGCTGCCGGTGGGACCGTTGCGCTGTTTGGCGACAATTATCTCGGCTTGTCCTTCCACCGCCATCCGGTCCGGGTCATCCTTGTCCTTATGCGACAGATAAAATTCGGGACGGTACACGAACATCACCACATCGGCATCCTGCTCAATCGCCCCCGACTCTCTCAGGTCGGACAGTTGCGGTCTCTTGTCGCCGCCTCTCATTTCCACCATACGCGACAGCTGACTGCAGGCGATGACCGGGATGTTCAACTCTTTAGCCAGACTCTTGATGGAGCGGGAGATGAGCGACATTTCCTGCTGGCGGTTTTCGGAACGCTGCGCCGAATGAATCATCTGGATATAATCGATTATCAGGAGTCCAATATTATGCTGGGCTTTGAGCCGTCGGGCTTTAGCGCGCATTTCCAATGTTGACAGGGTAGCGGAATCATCAATGAAGATTGGCGCATCGGACAAGGGACCGCTTGCCATTCCCAGCCGTTTCCAATCGGTTTCACGCAGACGGTCGGTTCGCAAGAGGTGCTGGCTTATGCGCGCTCGACCGCAGAGAAAGCGCAAAGCCACCTGCTCTTTGGACATTTCGATAGAGAATATTCCGACAGGTAGCTTGCTTTCAATCGCGACGGTCTCGGCAATATTCAGGGCAAAGGCGGTTTTCCCCATCGAAGGTCGGCCCGCCACGACGACAAAGTCGCCGTTGTGCAGCCCGGCGGTCAGGGCGTCCAGCTGGTCAAAGCCGGTTTTAACCCCAACCAGGCCCCCCTTGGTTTCCTGAAAATCTTCAATCTGCTCAAAAGTTCGCGGCAGAAGCGAAGAGAGGGCTGTGAAACCTTTTCGCAGACGGCTTTCGGAAATGCTGAAAATCTTATGCTCCGCTTCATCCAGAATTTCGGAGACTCCCCCCTCCTGAATATAGCAGTCCTTGATAATTTCGTTGGAAACTCCAATCAGACTGCGAAGAGTTGATTTTTCCAGAACAATCTCGGCGTAATTGCCGACGTTGGCGGTTGTGACCAGCCCTTCGACCAGTTCAATCAGATAGATTCTTCCGCCGGCATCGTCAAGAGCATCCATCTTGGCGAGTTCTTCGGCAACAGTGGTGATATCGCACGGCCCGCCGCGGTCGTAAAGCCGAAGCATCGCCTTGAAAATCAGTTTATGCCGCCCTGCGTAGAAATGCTCGGCGTCATCAATTGTCTCAATGACGACGCTGATGGCATCCGGGTCTTTAAGTATCGATGCCAGCACCTGTTGTTCGGCGTCAACCGACTGTGGCGGCTCCAGGTGAGCAATATCCTGCTCTTTGCTTTTGTTCTTTCTTTCTCTAATTGCCACTCTATTGCACCGGGTTTAGTTCATCGTATCGGGCGCGAAGCATCTGCACATCTTCCCAGACATCTTTCTTGTAAGTCGGGAAACGGAGCAACGCCGCCGGATGATAAGTCACCAGAAACGGAATCCCCTGGAAATCATGCCAGACCTTGCGCAGTTTACCAATAGGGGTGGTGGTCTGAAGAAGCGCCTGGGCGGCAATCCGTCCCAGAGCGCAGATAAGCTGTGGCTGTATCAACCTGATTTGCTCCATCAAGTAAGGGAGGCAGGTTGCCATCTCTTCGGGAAGAGGGTCGCGGTTATTAGGAGGACGACACTTGAGAATATTGGCGATATAAATCTCCTGCCGGGAGAATTTGATTGCCGCCAGAATTTTATCCAGCAGTTGTCCGGCGCGCCCCACAAACGGCTCCCCCTGGAGGTCTTCATCCCGACCCGGCGCTTCACCGATAAACATTACCTTTGCCGCGCTATTTCCCACGCCGTAGACAAATTTGGTCCGGGTGGCGCCAAGCGGACATTTCTGGCATTGGCAGATGTCACTATAATGCTCATCCAGACTGCGGTACTGCCGAACTTCGGCAACGCGACGGCGTCCGGCCAGTTCCCGCTTTCTTCGGAGCACGTTAGTACTTGAAATCACAATCTCTTTCAGTCCATTTTCCGCCTGACTGCGGGCTGCTTTCTTGATTAAAGCCGAGGTCTTGGGGTCTAATTTCTTTCGGATGCCGGTCATACTATTTCAAGGCGGCGATTTTCTCAATAAGGATTTCAGCCAGTTCGCTCTTCGGCATAAGGGCGGTCTTTTCCGATTTTCCATTCTTATATATGATGGTCACCTGGTTCTGGTCGTTATCGAAGGGGGTCTGTTTTTCCATCATATTTAAAACAATCATGTCGAGAGCTTTGGCTTTCAATTTTGCCAGGGCGTTTTCCGGTCCCCGGTCGGTTTCCAATGCGAATCCGATTACCTTTTGATTCTTACGTTGGCGCCGGAGAGAGGACAATATATCAACTGTTGGTTTTAAACTCAATACCATAGAATCAGACTTCTTGATTTTCTTCTTCTCTACTTTTTCAGGAGTGAAGTCGGCCGGGGCCGCCGCCATAATCAGGAAGTCGGATTGTGGAAATCGTCTCTCGACAGCGCGAAACATCTCTTCGGTAGATTCCACCTTAATTGTCTCGATTCCCCAGGGGGCGCTCAATGATGATGGACCGGAAATCAGGGTTACATCGGCGCCGGCCTCTTTTGCCGCCGCTGCCAGAGCATATCCCATCTTACCGGAAGAGCGATTGGAAATATAACGAACCGGGTCAAGCGCCTCGCGGCAGGGACCGGCTGTCACCAGCACTTTCCTGTCAGTCAGAGACTTTTTTTTTTGGAATTGTCGGAGAATATAGGAGTGAATTTCCTCCGGCTCCGCCATTCTGCCCCATCCGACCACATTGCAGGCAAGCTCTCCCTCGTTGGGGTCGATAAATTGGTATCCCAGTTCCTTGAGAAATTTGATATTCTTCTGGGTTATCGGGTTCAGGTACATATTGGTGTTCATAGCCGGGGCAATTAGAATCGGTTTGCGGGTGGCGCAAATCACCGTGGTGAGGAGGTCATCACAGATGCCCGATGCCACCTTGGCAATGAAATTAGCGGTCGCCGGCGCAATCACAAAGAGGTCGGGCCAGTCCGCCATATCGATATGATGGGTGCCGGCAAAGCGGTCTTCCGGAAACATCTCCACCGATACCGGATTCTGCGAAACAGTTTCAATGGTCAGCGCCGTGATGAATTTGGTTGCCGAGGCGGTCATGATGGAGCGGACTTCGGCCTCATCTTTTTTAAGCAGACGGATCAGATTGGGGGTCTTATATGCCGCAATACCGCCGGTAATCCCGACAATAATTTTCTTGTTTTTTAATGACATCAAAAATCAGAATAAAACCGATTTATCGATCAGTTGATAGAGCCCTCGTCATCATTGAAGATATATGACGGTTGACGGACTATTTCCGGCCTTCCGGAATCGCGGAAGAGCACGGTCCCCACAAGGATTTTTATATGGTCAACATTGATAGGCGCAGGACCGACCAGAGCGCCCCGCTCCAGGACGGTTTCCAGTTGGGATAAGTTCAAAAGCCCCAGATGTCGCAACTGCATGATGTAGCCGAGGGCTTCTTTATCGAAATGTTGCCGCTCCTTTTCGGAGAATACGCGGAAAGAACTGGTGGGCTGGGAAATGGTGTGCAGGAGTTGGGAATCGGTCTGCAACTGGTCAAGTACCCAGGAGTAAGCGGTGGTAATCTCGTTGTCTGTAAATCCTTGGCTTCTAAGGCTATCGGAGATATCCTCCAAGTTTTCAAGGAGTCCACGCGACTCCTTTATATGAGTCATCAAGAGAACCACAATTTCAAGTACCCTGTCACCCACTTCAGTTCCCTTTCACCGCCAAAAGTTGTCTGGAAACAATTTAGGGGTAAATCAGATTTCTGGCAAGCGAATAAACTTACTATTTTTTAATTTCAATGCCGGAAATGTCTTACGCCCGTGAAAACCATCGCCGCACCGGCTTTATCCACAGCTTCAATCACTTTGGGGTCGCCTTTAGAGCCGCCCGGCTGGATTATAGCAGTAACTCCTGCCTCCAGGGCAACTTCAGCGCCATCCGGCATCGGGAAAAAGGCGTCTGATGCCAGCACAGCGCCTTTGGCTCTGTCGCCAGCCCGTTTCACCGCCAAAGCCGAGGCATCGACTCGAGACGTCTGCCCCATTCCGATTCCCACGGTAGCGGCATTGCGTGCGATTACGATGGCATTCGACTTAGTATGTTTGACCACTTTCCAGGCAAATAGAAGTGATGTCAACTCGGCCTCGGTCGGTTTTCGCTTGCTGGCGACCTGAAGGGTGGCCGGGTCTAATTGATGGTCATCGGCGGTCTGATAGAGCATTCCACCACGGACGAATTTCGCCGTTTTTTCGCCGGAGGGCCGTCCTGCAGTCATTTCGGGTAGTGACAACAGGCGACGAGTTTTCTTCTTTTTGAGCAGTTCCAGCGCCTCGGTGTCATATCCTGGCGCCAGGATGCACTCGATGAATTCGGTGTCGTATAGCAACTGCGCCGTAGCCATATCGACTTTTCGGTTTAAGCCGATGATTGAGCCAAAGGCTGAAAGGGGGTCAGAGGCGAGGGCGTCACGGTAAGCGTCTGACAATGACTTTCCGGTGGCTGCTCCGCAGGGGTTGGCATGTTTGACAATGCAGGCGAACGGCTCTTTGAAATCAAGGACCATCTCCAGGCAGGAATCCATATCGGCAATGTTGTTATATGAAAGCTCCTTACCGGCGAGGATTTCGGCGCGGCTGAGCGACGCTCCATTGAACTGCTCATCAATATAGAAGGCGCCCAATTGATGGGGATTCTCCCCGTAACGGAGTTTCGATTTCAAAGCGTAGGATAACTCCAGATTGGAGGGGAATCCGGTATCTTCGACCTTGGAGGGTCCGCTAAAATAACGGGCAATCAGACGGTCATAGCGATAGGTAAGGTCAAAAGCTTTTGCCGCCAGGCGCCGACGAGTGTTCAGGCTGATAGCGCCGTCACTGTTTTCCATCTCCTGAATTATCAGAGGATAATCAGCGGGGTCGGTGAGTATTGTAACGCCGGCGAAATTCTTTGCCGAGGCTCTGACCATGGAGGGTCCGCCGATATCGATATTCTCGATTATTTCCGCTTCCGTCGATTTGGGATTGCTGACCGTTTTCTCAAAAGGGTAAAGATTAACCACCACCATATCGATTGCTTTGTATTCCTGATGAGTCAATTCGGCGCAGTCATCAGGATTGTCGCGGCGAAAGAGGATGCCGGCATGAATTTTGGGGTGAAGCGTCTTGACGCGACCGCCCAGTATTTCCGGAGCGCCGGTGAAGGTGGAAACAGAGACGGCCTGAAAACCGGCTTTTTTCAGCGCCGCCAGAGTGCCGCCGGTGGAAATTATTTCGATATTGAACTTGGCTAATGCCCGGGCGAATTCCGCCAGACCGGTTTTGTCCGAAACCGAAATCAGCGCCCGCCTTATTTTTATTAAATCTGCCATCCTTACCTTCCAATCAAAAGTCTCTCCGCCTCGCGATATTTTTCCGCCGATTTCAAAATGATTTCTTCCGGCAACGGCGGCGCCGGCGGGTTCTTATCCCAGTCAAGTCCGGCAAGATAATCGCGAATGAACTGCTTGTCAAATGACGGCTGCCCTTTTCCGCGGACATACTGGCTCACAGGCCAGAAGCGGGAGGAATCGGGGGACAGAACTTCGTCAATTATTATGAACTTGCCGTTGTGGAATCCGAATTCGAACTTGGTATCGGCGATAATGATTCCCCGGCTCCGCGCGTACTCGGCAGCTTTCTTATAAATCGCAAGCGATTTGTCGCGACAGAGTTCGGCCGTCTCCCTGCCAACGACATTAATCATCTGCTCAAAAGAGATATTTTCATCATGCCCGTCTTCCGCTTTCGTGGCGGGAGTGAAAAGCGGTTCCGGTAATTGCTCGGATTCCTTGAGATTCGGGGGGAAGCTGAATCCGTGCACCATATTAGTTCCTTTCCGGCGCGCTTCCAGAAGTTCTTTCCACAGGGAGCCGGATATATATCCTCGCACCACGCACTCAATATCAATTCGTTTGGCTTTAACCACCAGCATAGAGCGGCCCTCGAGGATATCGGCATATTTTTGAAGATTGGCCGGGAATTGGGAGATATCGGCGGTGACAAGATGAGAGTCAACCAGATCTTTGATAAGTTCAAACCAGAAAAGCGACATCGATGTCAGCACTTTTCCCTTCCCCGGTATTCCATTGGGGAGAACACAGTCAAACGCCGACACGCGGTCGGTGGTTACAATCAGAAGCCGGTCGCCCAGGTCATAAACATCGCGGACTTTCCCCATGGAAAAAACCGGGTACTCCTTAATGTCGGTGCTCAATATTACCTTATCCATCACCAAATTTTCCTCTAATTAATTGTTCCAAGGCTATTGGATATATTTTGTGTTCGACATTCAAAACTCTTTCAGCCAAACTCTCCGGCGTATCGCCCGGCGTGACCGGCACTCTTTCCTGCATCAGGATTTCTCCGTGGTCGTAGATTTCATCCACCAGATGAACGGTTGCCCCCGATTCCTTGTCTTTCGAGGCAATGACAGCCTCGTGCACATAATGGCCGTACATTCCTTTGCCACCGTATTTGGGCAGCAATGCCGGGTGAATATTGGTAATTCTGCCTTTATATTTCTTGATGACAGAAACCGGAATCATCTTCAGATATCCAGCCAAAGCGATAAGTTCGACACGGTAATACTCCAGGATTTTCAGCAGATCTTTCTCGGCGTCCTCCGGGCTGGGATAATCTTTGGTTTTGTAAACAACGGTGTCTATTTTTTCCCGTCTGGCGCGCTCCAAACCAAAAGCATCGGCGCGACTGGAGACCACCAGCACAATTCGCGCCGACAATCTTCCCGCTTTGGCGGCGTCAATCAACGACTGCAGGTTACTTCCGCCGCCGGATATGAAAACCGCCAGATTAACGGGCAAGGGCATCGAGTTTTTCCTTCAATAGTTTATTTACCAGAGCCGGATTCGCTTTACCTTTGGTCTCCTTCATTACCGCTCCGACAAAATAACCGAATATCTGGGTCTTGCCGGAGAGATATTTGCGAAGATTCTCCCGGTCCTGCGCCAGGACCCTCTCTATTACCTCGCTAATTAAAGTAGAATCAGAAATCTGTGTCAACCCCTTTGCCGATAAAACTTCGGAGGCGCTCCGGCCGGTGGCGAGCATCTCAGCAAAAATCTCCTTGGCGATCTTTCCGGAGACGGTGCCGTCTTTGACGAGATTCAGAAGTTCCGCAGTCGCCTGGGGTGTCAAACGAAATGATTCAATTTCAGATTTCTCTTCGTTGAGCACCCGCATAATCTCGGTCATAATCCAGTTGGAGGCGGTCTTCCCATCGGAGTATCCTTTCATGACCGTTTCGTAGAAGTCCGCCAATCCCCGGCTGGAAGTCAGCACGCCGGCGTCATATTCCGGAATTTGATACTGTTTGACGAAGCGCGCCGCTCTCTGCTCGGGAAGTTCCGGCAGGCTGACTTTGATACTTTTCAGCCAGTCATCGTCAATTACAAGATTAACCAGGTCCGGTTCGGGGAAGTACCTGTAGTCGTGCGATTCTTCTTTAGAGCGCATCGGCTCGGCAATCTGTTTCTTTTCGTTCCAGAGAAGAGTGAGCTGCTCGACTTTTTGTCCGGACTCGATGATTTTTGTCTGTCGTTCGATCTCATAGGCGAGCGCCCGCTCCACCCAGCGAAATGAATTGAGGTTTTTCAGTTCCGTTCTGGTTCCCAATTCCGGAGACTCGGCGGGCCTGACGGAGATATTGGCGTCACAGCGCAGATGCCCCTTCTCCATATCGCCGGTGCAGATTTCCAGATACTGGAGAATCTGCTTTAACATAACCAGATAGGCATACGCCTCATGAGGGGACTTGATATCCGGTTCGGTAACGATTTCTATAAGGGGGGTGCCGCAGCGGTTTAAGTCGATGCGGGTGTAGTTTTCTCCCGCTTCCGGATGAAGCGATTTGCCGGCATCCTCTTCCAGATGCACTCTTTTCAGTCTAATTACTTTCCTGTCGTTACCGCCGGAGGCAGGAATGACCAGCGAGCCACCAATTCCAAGAGGAGTTTCATACTGAGAGATCTGATATCCTTTGGGGAGGTCTGGATAAAAGTAATTTTTCCGGGCAAAAATCGACCGCTGATTTACGGTCCCGCCGGTCGCCAGTATCATTCTGACCGCATATTCCACCGCCTTTTTATTAAGGACCGGCAAGGCGCCCGGCAGTCCCTGACAGACCGGGCAGGTCAGGCTGTTGGGAGAAGCGCCAAACTCGACACGGCAGCCGCAAAATATCTTGCTTGAGGTTGCCAGCTGAGCATGCACCTCCAGGCCGATGACGGCCTCAAAATGTCCCCGGTTTTCCGCTCTTGCGCTCAATTTCGGGGTCTCCTCGCTTTGACGTCAATTTCCTTAAGAAAAGCTGCCAGAGTCTCATTGAATCTGTCGGGCGCTTCCATATTTGACATATGCCCTGCTCCCGATAGCACCACCAGGCGAGAATCAAGAATGATTTCGCTCAACTTCTGAGACAACGGCAGCCAGGCGATATCTCTCTTGCCGGCGATTATCAAGGTGGGAATCCGCACCGAAGCGGCCATCTTGAGGTCATCCCGTTTGGGATATTTTCCTTTTTTCGGGTCAGTCCAGGGTTTGCCGCTGAAAGCTCTCATCATTGTAGCCAATTTACTCTTGATATCCTGCATCTCTTTTCCATAACGGGAGAGCGAGGACTCGATGAACATTTCTTTGAATATTTCCAGACCTTTCTCGGCAATATGTTCTTTAGGTTCGCGCGGTCGTACTTTTGGTTTGTAACCGGACGCCACCGTATCTGCCAGCGTCAGAGAGAGCAGCTTATCCTGATGGTCAACCGCCATCGCCAGAGCATCCCCTCCGCCCATCGACAAACCGACCAGATGCACCTGGGGCAGTTTTAATTCAGCCATCAGATTTAGAACATCCGCCACCCGGTCCTCCCTGGCGTAGCCGCTCTCCGGGGCGTCGGATTGCCCATGCCCGCGGGCGTCCATGGCGATAGTCCGGTACCATGATGAAAAGTACGCCAGCTGCTCCGACCACATCCGGTGGTCAAGCGAGAAGCCGTGCAGAAAGAGAATCGGAGTACCGGTTCCTCGCTCTTCATAGAATATCCTGACATTATTGGATTTAAAGTACGGCATTCTCTTTTAGAATTTTCTCTAATGCGTAACTTGCCTGGAATAGCGTCGCTTCGCCAAAGGGTGGTCCGATAAACTGCAAACCGACCGGCAATTTGTCGCTTGTGAATCCGCAGGGAGCGGAGAGAGCCGGTATGCCGGCGAGATTGGCCGGAGCGGTAAAAATATCGGATAAGTACATTGCCAAAGGGTCGGAAACTTTTTCTCCCTTGCCAAACGCCACAGTCGGCGCGGTTGGTGTAATCAGCAGGTCAACCTTCTGAAAGGCTTGCTCAAAGTCCCGCCGGATGAGTTCCCGTACCTGCTGCGCTTTATAATAGTACGCATCATAATAACCGAACGAGAGAACATATGTCCCCAGCATAATACGTCGTTTCACTTCCGCGCCGAAACCGCGCGACCGGGTGCGTCGGTACATCTCTTCTAACTCCTCTGCTTCTTCGCGCAACCCGTAGCAAACACCGTCATAGCGGGCAAGGTTCGATGACGCCTCGGCGTCGGCAATTACATAGTACACTGCTATTGCCAGCGGCGCATGCGGCAACGAGATATTTAAAACCTCGTGCCCTCTTTTCTTGAGCAGCCCAATCGCCGCTTCGATGTTCTGCCGCACTTCCGGGTCAACTCCTTCGCCGAAAAACTCCGGGGGCAGTCCAAAACGGAATTTTCTTTCTACGGTCGTTAAAACCGAATAGTCCGGATGTTCAAAGGCAACGGAGGTGGAGTCGCGCTCATCTCTTCCGCAGACAGTCTTATAGGCTAAAGCGAGGTCTTCGGTATTGCGCGCCAGCGGTCCAATCTGGTCCATGGAGGAAGCGAATGCCACCAGACCGTATCGGGATATTCCACCATAGGTCGGTTTGAGACCATACACACCGCAAAAGGATGCCGGCTGTCGGACGGAGCCGCCGGTTTCGGAGCCGTAGGCAAGCGGGGTAATCCGGGCGGCGACAGCGGCCGCGGAACCTCCTGAAGAACCGCCTGGCACCAGGTTCTCTCGAATAGGATTGGCGCAAGGACCGTAGCAGGAATTTTCATTGGATGACCCCATGGCGAATTCATCCATGTTGGTCTTACCGATTATCACGGCTCCGGCATCGCGCAGCCGCCGGGCGCAGGTGGCGTCATAGGGAGGGATGAAGCGATCCAGAATATGTGAGGCGCAGGTAGCAGGATATCCGGAAAGGCAGATATTATCTTTCAGGGCAATCGGGACACCCGCAAGCGGACCGGTCGGCTTACCAGAGGCAATGCGGTCATCGATAGCCTCAGCCTGATGGAGGGCAAGGTCAGATGTGACGGTTATGAATGCATTTAACTTTTTGCCGGCGCTGAATGCCCTCTC
>JBFMEF010000017.1 GCA_040753495.1 Candidatus Zixiibacteriota bacterium | reverse complement strand
GGTAATCTGGGCGGTCTCTTTCAAGGCTTCAATCGCCCCGGAAAGGTGCTCTCGGGTTTCGTCATGCTTCCCCCACATCACCGTGGGAGGTCCTGTGATGCCGTGCTTTTCCAGATATGGAAACAGCAGATTCTCTTTACGGCGGTAATGCTTTTCGACATCGGTCAAGGCGTGCATATGCCTTTGCAGTTCGGCCATCAGTGTCGAGGCGTCGGCTTCGTCCGGCATCTTCTTAATCCCCTCGGCAATCTTCACAATGGTGCTTATTTCCCAGCCGAGCGCTTTATTTTCCATCTTGAAGGTATGCACCGGGTGCCCCGGCGGCGCCTCTTTGCTCTGTGACAGGTCGATTTGACCTTTGAGGACTTCCGTATGCATATCGCACAACTGCAGTATCTCTTGCGCGGGAAGCCCCTCGCTTATCAGTTCCTGCTCTACTTCCACTACGTCGCCGTACGGCACCTCACCCATCAGCCGCACCAGCTGCTTGCGCACCGCCTCCGGCGCTTCACCCTTGTGAAGCTGAAGTATCATATGCTTCAAAAGGTCTTTCCGCTTCCGGGCATTGTCGATTAATTCACTCATACTCCCTCTCCCATTTTTGCGACCGGTTTATCTTTCTCTCTGATTTCGCCCCGGATTCCAATCCGGGTCAAGGTAAGCGGAATCGCCTTCCCCGATTCGGCAAGCGCCTGCTTGACCGCCTGCACCAATCCGAAACAGCAGGGAACCTCCATATAAGCGACCTCCGCCTCCATTATTATATTCTCCCGGAATATCGCTGTCAATTTTTCCCGATAAAAATTTAAATCATCCAGTTTGGGGCAGCCGATAAGGAGAATTTTCCCTTCCAGAAGCGAGGCGTGAAAGTCCGCCAGGGCAAAGGGTACGCAGTCAGCCGCAATCAGGAGACGCGCCTTCTGGAAATAGGGAGCATTCACCGGCGCCAGCATCAGCTGTACAGGCCAGTTGTTGAGACGGGAGAATAGCGCGGTCGGGGAGAGGTTTGGCTTTTCCGTTCTGCCTGCGCCGCTTTTCCCCAACGACTGCGCGAGCGAACCGGGACAGGATGGATATGAAGACGGTGACGGTCTTTCCCTCTTGATATTATTCAGTTGTGATGGCCGCTGGTCTTGCCGCAGATGTCTCTCCACCGCTGCGGCGTCGTATTCCGATGCCTCGCGCTCTTCAATGATAATCGCCTTCTGGGGGCAGTCGCCCAGGCATGCCCCCATCCCATCGCAGTAGCTTTCGCTCACCAGCCGGGCTTTGCCCTCGATTATCCGAAGCGCCCCTTCAGCGCAGGCGGGAACGCATTTCCCGCACCCGTCGCATTTCTCTTCATCGATTCTGATTATTTTTCGCAGCGGCATCGGACCTCTTTCTATAAATAGACTATTATTATCTATGTTTCTACTCTTAATATCGAAAGAAGCCCCGGTAGAGTCTTTGACTTAGGTCAATCTAACTTTATATTTTTTCGCCGTCGGCGACCGCTTGAAGATGTTCCGGGTCGAGGATGGTTATTTTCTTGCCGTGTACCTGAAGTATTCCTAACTCTTTGAATTTGCGCAGGTTGCGCGACAACGTTTCGCTGATTGTCCCCAGATGTTTGGCCAGTTCGGCTTTGGGAATATCCAGCAGCAGGTGCCTCGTTCCTTTTCTTTCCGCTTCGCGCAGAAGATAAGAAGCAATCCTCGCCGGAACTTCTTTCAGGGTCAGCTCTTCCACTTTGCGGTTGAACTCCCGCAGGAAAGATGACATCGACCCGATTATCTTAAGTGAAATCTGCGGCGATTCTTTGATAAGCTGCACAAATGATTCCTTGGGGAAAAACGCCACCAGGGAGTCCTCCAGAGCGGCGCAGTTGGCTGGATATTCCCCTCCCCGGAATATCGCCGCCTCGGCAAACAATTGCCCCGGGTTTATCTGATGAATGGTGAATTCCTTCCCTTCCGGAGAGGATTTATAAACCCGAACCTTTCCGGCAAGCAAGATATAAAATCCGCCAGCCGGGTCCCCCTCCAGGAAAAGTATCTCCCCCTTTTTCACCTTTCTTATCGCGGTGATATCGTGAAGCGCCCGCAGTTCCTCCCGGTCCAATCCGGAGCAGAATATCGATTGGCTCAAAAGCTGCAGGTTTTCCGTCAGGGGCATCTAAAATATCCTCATAAATCCACAAATTACCGCCCCGAGTGCGATTCCGCCAGAGTTTATTTGTCCGCCTTTTTCTGTCCGATATGAATGGCGATAATGCCGAAAAAGAGACGGCGGTATTCCACCGTTGCAAAACCGGCCGTTCTGATTATCTCCGCAAATGCTTCCGCCGGGTAAAAGCGCGGCACGGTCTGGGAAAGATAGGCGTATCCCGCTTTCGAGCCGGAAATTGTCCCTCCAATCGGTTTCACCGCCGCCTTTACATAAAGATGCATCAATTTCTGCAGCAGTTTTGACTTTGGCTGGCTTGTTTCGAGATTTATAAATCTTCCACCCGGCTTCAGTACCCTATTGAATTCTTTCAGACAGATAATCAGATTCTCCCGGCTGGTGTTGATATTACGGGTGGCAAAAGAGATGGTAAGGGCGTCGAAAGTTGCGTCCGGAAACGGCAGCATCCCCACATCAGTTATGACAAATCTTATCCGCGACGCTTCCGGCTTTTTTCGCGCCATCGACAGCATAGGTTGCGAAAAGTCGGCGGCATAAACCGTCGTTCCATTCTGGGAAAGCCGCGCCAGATTGGCGGCCATTTCGCCGGTCCCGCTGCAGAGGTCCATCCAGCGGTTCCCCCCGCCTCCCGCCGCTATCTTTGCCGCTTTCCGTCGGCAGATTATATCCATTCCAAACGTCAGAATATGATTTATCAATTCATAAGTATGCGGCACCTGCGCAAATATCTTCTGGATGCCTCTATTCATTTCAAATCCTCTCTCTCCATTTTCCAATATAACAAATACTCTGTGCCGGTTTCAAGGGCAGGCGGTATCATTTCTCAATAGCCACCCCGAAATTCGAAAACACGCTTGTAAATGGAGCCGCATTACAGGAAATAAGATAAAATCTCTCAATAAAATAGCGGAAATTGTCAATTAATTCGCTCCACGATTCGTATAACAGACAATCCTTAAATCACATTTGTATGCCGGGAACCAGAAAAGTCGATAATGTGACTCTATTATTTGGAACCTCATATTATAATCATTCGTTATATGCTTGTTATCTTTACCGCAGAAATACCGCGAGGCGAAAGGACATAAAGAAATGAAAAAGAGAGTTATACCGAGTATATTGTCATTGATTCTAATCTTGGCCGCTCTATCCGGATGCTCGAAGCAGCAGGCCGGCGGCGGATTTTCCATGCCCCCTATGCCGGTCGAGACCGCACTGGTGGCAAGCGCCACCGTGGAAGATCGCTTTGACGCCGTCGGAACCATCGAGGCGCACGATGCCGTCACTATTGTGGCGGAAATTGATGCCATTGTGGTTGACCTTCCCTTTACTGAAGGCGCCGCCATCGAGAAAGGGACTCTCATCGCCCAGCTTGACGACACTCAACTGCGCGCCGAACGGGAGCGCGCCCTCGCTATTCGTGACCAACGCAAAGCCGCTTACGACAGAATAAAGTCGCTTTTGGATAAAGCGGTCACCTCGCAGCAGGAATTTGATGACGTCAATGCCGCCTACAAAGTCGCCGAAGCCGAACTGGCTATGATTGAAGCCAAACTTGCCAAGACCAGAATCGTGGCTCCTTTTTCCGGTGAAGTCGGCGCCCGCAAAGTCAGCCCCGGAGCTTTTCTGCGGGCCGGGACGCCAATTACGGACTTAGCCAATATTTCAGAGTTGAAAGTTACTTTCTCCGCTCCGGAGCGATATTTCCCGCTCCTTCGCCGGGGGAGCGAAGTCTCCATAGCAACCGCTCCTTACCCTGATTATGAGTTGAAAGGACGTATCGAGGTGATTGAACCGACCATCGACCTTTCCACCCGCGCTGCCAAAATGATTGCCCATTTCGCCAATCCCGGCGGACGATTCCGCCCCGGGATGTCGGCCAATGTATCGGCCGTGCTGGCGCGACGGGAGAATGCGCTGCTCGTGCCGGATGAGGCTATCTTTGCCGAAGGCGCCCAGTCGCTGGTATTTGTCGTCAATCCCGACAGCACGGTGGCGCGCAAGCCGGTTACAGTCGGCGCCCGTCAGCGAAAATCAGTCGAAATCGTCCAGGGATTAGAGCCGGGCATGACAGTGGTTAAAGCCGGTCATCAGAAATTATTCGAAGGCGCCAAAGTGATGCCGATAATGGCGCCGAGCAATATCGGCGAAACGGCCAGCCTGAACGGAGGCACTAAATGAAAATAAGCGAAATATCTATTAAGCGGCCTGTCCTGGCGCTGGTGCTCAGTCTGGTTATTCTCCTTTTCGGGCTGGTAGCTTTATTCCGTCTGCCGGTCCGGGAATATCCCGATATCGACCCGCCGATTGTCTCCATCACCACCTTCTATCGCGGCGCCAGCCCCAATGTGGTCGAGACGGAAATCACCGATATTCTTGAAGAGCAGCTCTCCACTATTGAGGGGGTCAAGACTCTTACCTCTTCCAGCCGCGAGCAGGGCTCGGTCATCACCATTGAGTTTGAGTTGAGCCGTGATGTCGATGAAGCCGCCAATGATGTTCGCGAGCGTGTCTCCCGCGTTCGGGGCGTGCTCCCGCGGGAGGCCGATGACCCCATTGTCAGTAAAGTTGATGCCAACGCCCAGCCGATTATCTGGCTGGCTCTTAATTCCACGCGCCACTCCACCCTGGAGCTGTCCGACCTCGCCGACCGTGTTCTCAAGGAACGAATCCAGCGCCTTCCGGGAGTAGCCTCGGTCTTCATCGGCGGCGAACGCCGCTATGCTATGCGGGTCTGGCTCGATGCTCAACGAATGGCGGCGCATCAGTTGACCACCTATGATATCGAAAATGCTATCCGCCGCGAAAACGCGGAAATTCCGGCGGGACGAATCGAAGGGGATGGACGGGAATTCTCCGTTCGCACTCGTGGCGAACTGACTACTGCCGAAGAATTCGCCGCTATCATTGTCAAGCAGAAAGGGGATGAATACGTTCGGCTCGGCGATGTCGCTTTGGTGGAGCTGGGCGCCGAAGACGACCGCACCGCAATTCGCTGGAACGGCGAACCGGCGGTCGGACTTGGTATCATCAAACAGAAGAAAGCGAGCACCCTCGAGGTCTCCGACAATATTATGGCCGAGATGAGCGAATTGCGCTCCCTGTTACCGGACGGAATGCAGCTCAATGTCGCCTATAATTCCGCCACCTTCATTCAGGAATCGCTCGATGAGGTAGTCGAAACTCTGGCGATTGCGGCAATTCTGGTTATCATCGTCATTCTGCTCTTCCTGAAAAGTTTCCGCGCCACTATCATTCCGACCTTTGCCATTCCGACCTCCATTATCGGCGCCTTTGCCCTGGCTTATTTTCTTGGCTTCACCGTTAACATTTTGACGCTTCTGGCGCTGGTGCTGGCTATCGGATTGGTGGTCGATGATGCTATTGTTGTGCTGGAAAACATCTATCGTCATATGGAGATGGGCAAATCCCGCTGGCGCGCCGCCCTCGACGGCTCCAAAGAAATCGGTTTCGCCGTTCTTGCCACCACCATCACTCTGGTGGCGGTTTTCGTGCCGCTGGCGTTTCTGCAGGGGAATGTGGGACGGTTATTCAACGAGTTCGGCGTCACTGTGGCGGTGGCCGTTCTAATTTCCGGTTTTGTCGCCCTGACTCTGACCCCGATGCTCAGTTCGCGGATTCTACGCCCTCTGCATACCGGTAAGCGGAATTGGGCGTCTCGCTCCTTTGACGCCTTCTTCGAGTGGCTCGACAAGTCCTACCGCGCCGTTTTAAGTCTTTCCCTTCGTCACCGGGTGCTTTCAACCGCCGCCATTCTCCTGCTCATTCTGCTCGGTGTGGGCGCCTTCAAATTCCTTCCCAGTGAGCTGGTCCCGACCGAAGACCGGGGCGTCGCCTTTGGTATTGTCATAGCGCCCGAAGGGGCGACCCTGGATTACACCGACCGGTATATGCGCCAGGTGGAGGGTATCCTGATGAATGTGCCGGAGCGGGCCGGCCTCTTTACCGCTACCGGTCTCGGTTTCGGCGGACCGGGACGTGTGACTAACGGCTTTGTCTTTCTGGGCCTCAAGCCTCGCGGCGAGCGGGACCGCAGTCAGCAGGAAATTGTCGGCTCTCTCTTTCCCCAACTTCTGGGGATTCCGGGAGTGCTGGCATTTCTTATCAATCCTCCCTCCCTGGGACAGGACTTTTCTTCTCCGGTCGAATATGTTCTCAAAGCTGATTCATATGAGGAGCTCCAAACCGCCGTCGGCGTTATTATGGGGAAGGCGATGCAGCTCGGTTATCTTATCAATCTCGATACCGACCTCCGTCTCAATAAACCGCAACTCGATATTACCATCGACCGGGAGCGCGCTTCCGCCCTGGGCGTCTCCGTTACCGATATCGGCTCCACCCTGGAGACTTATCTCGGCGGCAAAGTGGTCGGCAACTTCAAACGGGGGGCAAAGCAGTATGATGTCATTACCCAGCTGAAGCCGACTGACCGCGCCACTCCGGAAACTATCGACGAATTATATCTTCGCGGACGCGGAGGACTGGTGCAGCTGGCATCGGTCGTCAGCATCAATGAAACCGTCGCCCCCAAAGAACTGAATCACTTCAACCGTGTTCGCTCTGCCACTATCACC
>JBFMEF010000016.1 GCA_040753495.1 Candidatus Zixiibacteriota bacterium | reverse complement strand
GCAGTTGATTGTCGCGGGCGGTGTCGAAGAGGGCGGCCAGGGCCCGTCCCGGCTCCTCCGGCATCTCCTCGCGAACCCGGTTCTGCAGGTCATCGGTTTTCTCCAGTTGCCGCAGGACGAGATTCTCGTTTTCCTCTCCCTGACGGACAAAACGCTCGCCGGCCTGCCTGATAGCAGCCACCGCCTGCCAGGCGCGCTCCCGCGCCTGTACGGTCGCTTTTATGCCTTCCAGATACATATGTCCCTGCCCAAAGGCGCGGGCACGAACCTGCAGCTCCAGAGCCGCCGTCAGAAGAACTTCGGCTTTTCCGATAGCCAGCCGTACCGGTTCCAAATTGACACCGCTTTCGGCCTGCAACCTGGTTTTGGCTTCATTGACGAGGGTCTGGGCACGCCCGATAATCTCACTGGTGCGACCATATTCGGACTCAAAGCGGCTTTGCGCCATCTGTGCCTGGGCGCCGACCGCGAGGAAAAGACCGGTTGAGATAAGGGCGAAGTATATCGTGAGCTTTCTTTTCATCTGGTCTCCTTTGTATATTCCACAGGAGTACCCGTCAAATAATATGCCGAATTGCTGCTAATCATAATATATTAGTTTTCAATAGGTTACAATACCTGCTGGAGTCGCGTGATGGCTCTGCAATGTACCCTGGGGTACAGATGGACGGCTTAGTCCAGTTTTCTTTTGAACAGGCGTTACTTAATATCATGGTATTTCATTCGAGAATATAGGCGTCGTCGGGTGATTTTCAGCAACCGGGCCGCTTCGGTTTTGTTGCCACCGGTCTTCTCCAGCGCTTTCAAAATCATCTCTTTCTCGGAGGCTTCCAGACCGCCGGGAAGGGCGGCCGGGTTCTCGGTCAAGAGAGGGGCGGTTTCGGTTTCATCTTCGATACCGATATGCTCAATCTCGAGCGGCTCTCCTCCCGCCAGAATCATCCCCCTCTCAAGAATATTTTTCAGTTCGCGGATATTTCCGGGCCAATGATAAGAGGTCAGCAAGGCGACCACCTCGGTAGAGAGCCGGGGATGACGATACTGCCGCTTTTTGAGGAAATATTCTGCCAGAGATGGGATATCTTCCTTTCTCTCCGCCAGTGACGGGACATGGATAGGAAAAACATTCAGCCGGTAGTAGAGGTCTTCGCGGAATTTTCCGCGGGTGATTTCTTCTTTGAGGTTGCGGTTGGTCGCGGCGATTACCCGCACATCGGTGGCAACATTATCAACGCCTCCGACCCGGACAAATTGCCGTTCTTCGAGGACCCGGAGCAGTTTTGCCTGCAAGCCCGGGGACATTTCGCCGATTTCATCCAGGAAGATGGTGCCGCCATCAGCCAACTCGAATCGCCCTCTCTTGCGGGCGACGGCTCCGGTAAAAGCTCCTTTCTCGTGACCGAACAGCTCCGATTCAAGAAGAGTCTCTGCCAGAGCGGCACAATTAACCGGGATGAACGGCTTATTTTTCCGATTTGAATTCTGATGTATCAGATGCGCCGCCAGCTCTTTGCCGGTTCCTGATTTTCCGGTCAGGAGCACCGTGGTATCGGTGGCGGCTACTTTGGAAATCAGTCCCAGCATTTCCATGGCGGCGCGGGAATGTCCTATGAACTGGTCATAGTTGAGATTTTTGATTTCATCGGAGTAAAGAGCAGTCAAGTCGGTGAGACGCTGCCGGTCGGAAAGTTTGCGGCAGAGAAGGATTAATTCTTCCATGGCAAACGGTTTGAGGATATAATCGGCGGCCCCTTTTTTCATCGCTTCGACCGCCGACTCCACGGTGCCATAAGCGGTCATCAGAATGACCTCGGCTTCTCCCTTTTGCCGGGCTTTTTCCAGGATTTCGATACCGCTGATTTTCGGCATTGATTGGTCGGTAATTATAATATCGAAAGAGCGGCTCTCCATCAATTTGAGGGCTTCGGTGGGGTCAGAAACGCCGGTGGCGTCGAAACCAGCCTCCCGGAGGGCGTTGCTCACCAGTAAGGTCATCTTTGGCTCATCATCAATAACCAGCACATTTGGCATAGAGAATCCTGCGGTTAAGCATCCTTTTTATCGGCGGCGGGGAGTTCCACCCTGAACTCGGTTGGTCCGCCTTTTTTACTCTGTACAGAGATATCGCCCTTCATTTCAGTAACCAGTTTTTTGGACAGAAAAAGCCCCAGCCCGGAGCCGCTTGTCTTCGTCGTATAAAACGGCTCGAAGATATGTTTCAAGACTGAGGGCGGAACACCGGGGCCAATGTCAATGACGCGGATGACTGCTTTGTCACCGGACGTCTCCGTCTGAAGCTCAATGACAGCATCCGGTATCCCCCGGACGGCATCGGCGGCATTCAGTATCAGGTTGAGAACTACCTGACGAAGCGCGGAGGGGTCGGCTATGGCATGAAGTTCTTTCTCAGAGAGGCTCAGTTGGAGAGATATGCCGTCTGCTTCAAACCGCCTGGAAAACTGGTCATGGACCTGCCGGAGCAGCTCATTCAATTCAACACTGACCGTCTGAAGGCTTCTTCTGCCACCGGCAATCCCCAGGTAATTGGAGACAATTTTATTAAGACGGTCGGTTTCTTCGAGAATAAACTGCGCCTCCGGGAAATCCGGCGTTCTCTTGAGACGTTCCGCTGAGGCGCGGATTATCATTAGAGGATTCTTGATCTCGTGGGAAACAACCGCCACCATTCGTCCCAGGTTGGCTTGCGCCTGTGACAGAAAAAGGGCCTGTTCGGATGAGTTTATCCGCCGTTGAACGAAATAGAAAAAAATGCCAAAAAGAATGCCGCTGCCGACCGAAACGGCGCCGGAAAGATAAAGATTTCTCTTCAGACTGAGAAGGTCATCAGAATAATCGATATCGGCCTCAATACCCAGCACAGCGGTGACCGCTCCGGCGGTATCGGTGAGCCCAATAAAGGCAGATTTGAGAAACAGGTCGCCGACACGATAGCCGCCGGTCACCACCGGCTGTTGCATCCCTATATAGAAGGCGGAATCGATATAACGTCGATTCAAAGCCGCTAGATAATAGAGGGTATCAGCGTCAAATTGGGTGGTTGCCAGATATCTGTAAACAGGGTCGATTATAAAGACTTCCGAGAGGGAATCGGCCTCCTTTATGCTCTCGAGAATCTCAATAATGAAGTCATATCCGATAAGGTCAGAGGAGGGGTAGGGCTCGAGCGAAAGGGGGGTGAGATGTCGTCCCCCCAGGACAGCCAGAGAGGAGAGACGTCGCGAGAGCTGCTCTTCAAAGCTCCGTTCCGCTCTCTGATAGAAGAACCACCAGGAGAGGTTTACCAGCAGTATCACCAGGAGCGTGAAAATGATTACGGCGAGATTTCGTCTGCGGCGGGGAATCATCCTGTTATTATCAAGAGCTCGCTATGGCAAGTCAAGGGGAAAGATGGATGCCCGGACAAGCGGTTTACTTCAGGAGAAGCATCTTGCCGGCGGCGGCGGCTCTATCAGAGGTGAGACGATAGAAATATAAACCGCTCGCCACGCTTTTCCCATCGGCGTCAAGGCCGTCCCAGCTTACCCGATGCCGACCGACCGGATAGACAGCCTCGATAAGGGTGCCGACCCGCGTCCCCAGCAGGTCAAAGATCTCAAGTGTAATATGGGAACGGGCGGCAACGGAGAATTCTATGATAGTTCCGCGGTTGAAGGGATTGGGATAATTCTGATGCAATTGAAAATCCCGGGGAGTAAAATCCGCGCTGCCGTCAGCAATACCGGTGGGGTCTTTTTTCAGGCAGAATATCCCTTCTCCGTTGGTGGCAAACCAGATATTTCCGCCCATATCGACCGCCATTTCATTGACCGATACATACCAGGTGTTGGGAAAGTGGTCGAGATTGTAAGACAGCCAGCTGTCGAATCCGTCAAACCGGCTGACGGGAATCTCGGTTGGGTTATCGGCCGGATACGGGTGCGCCAGCCAGAGATAGCCGGAGCTGTCAATAATGATATCATCGACCTGATTGTAAGCGATACCGCTGTTGGCCGTGTCAAAATTCTGCCATCCCCCTTGACGGTCATACAGGGTCAGCCCCTGGTTGGTGCCAATCCACAAGCGCCCGGCGGCATCAAGCTCAAAGCAGCGAATGGTGTTATCCGGCAAGCCGCTGTTGGACGAGTCATAAGTTGTCCAGCCTCCGACCTCGCTGAAACGGTTCATCCCGGCGAATGTCCCAATCCAGACCTCGCCATAACGGTCGGCAAAGAGGCTTACTATCTGATTGCTGACCAGAGGAGAATTGGCGGTATCGAATCGGCTCCAGATGCTGTCGGGGGAGAGCCGTCCCACTCCGCTTCCGAGCGTGCCGACCCAGATATTTCCGGCGGTGTCGATTGCCAGAGAAGAGACATTGCGGAGATACTGCAGAGCGGTATCCAGGTCGTAGCGTATCCATTCGGAAAAACCGTCATATCGGACCAATCCGCCGGTCTGAGTTCCGAGCCAGAGATAGCCGTCGGAACCGGCGGCGACCGCAATAACCGACGATGTCCCCATATCGTTATTGGCTGGAAGGTAAAATTCCCAGAGAGAATCCTCATCAAAGCGAAAAATCAGCCCAAAGGTTGGACCCTGATAGTATGTGCCAAACCACTTTTTATTATCAGGACCTATGGCAAGGCAATTAATGAAGTCGTTTTCCAGAATGCCGTTGTCGGTATTGAAATAGAGCCATTCCGATTCGGCCTTAAACGGCAGGAATAGTAAGAGGGTAATTATCAAAGTTAGAAAAAGCGCGGACAGCTTCATAAGTCTCCTTCCTGGCGGCATACAATATAACAGCAAATTTCCGACAATTAAAGAGATTATGGGAAATATTTATCAGATTTATAGACGTTTAAGCGGCGATAATGGTTTAATCATAGAAGTTGCATTCTAATGCCTCCTTGACAAAGAGGGCAACGAATTATAACCTTGAAGGTATAATATTTAATGGAAATTGAAGAGAAGGTGTTGTCTATGAGAAAACTGCTGATTGCCTGTATTGTAGTCCTGGCTATTTTACCGGTCCGAGGACAATCGCCGCTGGAGGACAGTCTGACGATATATCTCAAAGCGGGCGGGGCGGCGTTGAGTGACAATCGTATCCCCGAAGCCTTTGAGAATTTTCAGCAGGCGCTTCGACTTGACCCGAATAATGCCAATGCTCTCAAGAATATCGGGATGATACATTCGATGAAAGGGGAATTCTGGAAAGCGCTCGATTACTATAAGAAGGCTCAGCAGCAGGATACCGCCGACGCCGACATCTATAATAATTTGGGGGCGGCATATCAGGCGACCGGCGATACCGCCCGCTCCCTGCGGGCATACCGCAAGGCGATGTCGCTGGCGCCGGACAATGTCGCTTTCGCCCGCAACCTTGCCACCATGCTGGTATATAACAAGCGTTTCTCCGAAGCCTCCTCGGTGCTCAATCTGGCTCTCAAGAAAGACAGCGCCGACCCGGAGCTCCAGTATCTGATGGGGAATGTCCATATGGCGGGAAATCATCTTTATGACGCCGAATCGTTCTTCGCCAGAGCGGTCAATCTCAATCCAGCCGAGCCGCGGTATGTTTACAATCTGGCTGTGGTCAAAGATAAACTTAACAAGAAAGATGATGCCGAAGCGGCGTATAAAAGAACGATTGAGCTGAATCCGCGTCATTTTGACGCTTATCAACATCTGGGGGTGCTCTATATTCTGAGCAAGCGATTCCCCGAAGCGGTGGCGCAATTTGAACGGGCCGTCAAGATTCGTCCCGATGACATGAATGCCCGGGTAGCGCTGGGGGGAGCGTATGTTTACAACGATATGCCGGAAAAGGCGGAGGAAGTGTACCAGTTCCTTCTGAAAAAAGATTCGTCATCTGCACAGCGTCTGATAAATCTCATCACACCGGACAAAGAATAGTCTCCGGGCGCAAAACTGCTTCGTTGACAGGCAAAAAAATACCCCCGACCGGAAGGCCGGGGGCAGAAAAATCTTGTCGAAAACCCCTTACGGAAGATTATAATTCAGACCCAGAATCAGGCTGGTGTAATCGGTTACTTCACCCGGCGTATCAATCCAGTTCCAGCGATATTCGGCGCTGATGCCGATTGGGAACGCGGGAAGAGTGACATTGACACCGCCTGAAAGATGATACCCCAGACGAGTCATCGAGCCCGGTATGTTAATCCCTTCATCATCGAGAGACAGCGAAAGCGGCTTAACATAGTCGTAGCTGAGATTATGGCTGGAGATGCCGCCTCCGAAATAGGGCGATACCACTTTCAACTTGATAGGATAGACCAGCGATGCCCCGAAGCTGAAATCCTGCATTTTGAATTCAAAAGTCTGCCCGCCGAAATCATATTCATTTTTCTTCCAGGCATAATCGCCAAACAGAATCAGGTTGACCATCGGCAGCGATGAGAGCCGTATCTGGGCTCCAAAGAGATTCATCTGGTCGGCTTTGTAGTCGCCCAGCGAGAGGCCGGCCTGGTCATAGTTATTGACCCAGCCCCCTCTGACCCCGATAGAAAGGCCGGTAATAGCAAACGCCGGCGTCGCCATCAAGGTAATCACAAGAAGAATCATGAGTTTGCGCATTTGCTCCTCCTCTTTTCATTTAAATATCGGCAGGAGCCCGGATGAAATTAATCCTCCTCGATTCTGTGATGCCGTTTACAATTTTACGATTTTGAGGCATATTTCGTCCATGTAATAGAGGTATCATTTAATGATAGAGGGAGGCAAGATGATAAATAAACTGATAATAACTATGGCGGCGGCTGTTCTTTTTTTGAGCAGTTGCGAAGAGAAGATATCGTCGGTTGACAGCAGTTCGGCGCCGATGACAGTGAGCGGGACTCTGTACGCCTGGAGATGCGGTATTCGTGATTGGTTCAACAATAACCTTCAAGCCGACAACCGTTTCTACACCCGAACAGGAGATTCGGCAGCAATCCGCTTCTTTGCGCACGGCAAGCCGCCACTGTCGACCTTCACCGACCAAAACTCTCGATTTGAATTCTCCCTCGATGCAGGAATCTACAACATTGAATATCTTACCGGATACTCCTGGCCCCCCGATACGATTTATGACGTCAGCATCGCATCCGACACGACCATCGTCCTTGATATGGTCTTGCGCTCGCTCGACCCTCTTTACCTCTGCTTCGAGTTCACTTACAATCAGTATCAGGACACCCTGCGGATTGATGAGGACTGGAACTGCCTCAAGAAGCTCAATCAATTTATGGGAGGAGTGCTTGATATACAGGGGCTCTATCCTCCGAAAGGTGCAAGAACCTGGTTCGTCCTGGAGAGGCAGAATTCAATATCAATTTATATTTACTACAGAGTCCCGATTCGCAGGGATCGAATTCACTTAGGACAAGCATTGGAGATTGCCAGCAGGTTCGTATACAGCAACATGATTGAATTTGAGCCGATCAAATCGGTGAATCCCTGCGGTAGCATGATTCCTTGCCTCGCTATGTAAAACCGGCTTACGACCGGCTAACACGGCGCTGTTGAACTGACAGAATAAGGCAGATAAAACTGGAGCACCCCGGGATAATTGTGATTGCGATTTCCGGTTACGCAACTAAAGAAATCGTCAATTTCATTGCCGTAGCCGGGGCTGATGTCTTTATTGAGATGCCGGTCAAGATTGAAGAACTGCAAGCAGTGGAACGACGGTTTATGTAGTCAACAATTATTGACACCCCCGATATTAGTTGACGATCTGCATAATATCGGGGGATTTTCGACCCGCATATCCTATTTATCGCTCTTCTTGCCAAGCCCGAACATATACCCGAAGAGAATCTTGAAATCAGGAACGTCACCAATCCCGAAACGGGCCACCAGATTGTAGAAATTTTTCTCGCCGGCGGCGATTTTCACCCCTCCTAAAAGAGTCAGCCCGATTTCGGTGTCGCTGTCGCCATTGTCGGGGTCAACAAAGACCAGGGTCGGCCCGCCGCCGACATAGAAGAGAAATTTCGCCCCGGGCGGGGAAACCAGATTGAGAGAGCCGTCAAGATTAGCCGTAATCAAAGAAACATTATCGCCGGTGCCGTAATCAAGACTGGGGGAAAAATCGACTCTCCCTTTCAGCGCTCCCATTATTGCCTGCCCGCCAATTATAAACTGGTCAGGATTGACTCCATAGCCGGCCCGGATGCCGATTCCGCTTTTCAAGTCACGCATATCGGCCTGAGCGGGCGCAATGAAAAGAAGTATCGCCGCGGGCAATGCGAAAAGCAGATAAATCTTTCTCATCTTCTCCTCCTGATTCTATCGGTTGGTCAATCTGTTGGAAAATATACGATTCGCCGGCAATTCTGGCAAGAAAGAACGGCGATGATAACATGGAAATCAGGAATTGCAGAAACCCCGTATTTTCTCCACCGGGGGAAAAGAGATCGGGGGGAACTTCGGCCTGCTTAGACTGTGACAGGAATTGACAAACTACTTCCCGCGGTAGTGATATTATTGATTAATTCAAACCGCCGATAATAGATATATGAAAGTACTTGCCGCTGCCGATGAGGTTCTAAACAGCGTCTTCCATGATGTGCTTGGCGACACAGGAGTGCAGTTAACCACTATAGAACCTCATAATGATTCCGAAATTATAATTAGCGCCCTGCAACAAGAGATATTTGACCTGGCAATAGTAACAAATTCAGATTTTAGTCCGTTTAAACTTCCTGAATTGATAAGCCAGATAAAGTCGGAGCATCCGAGGATCAGAGTGATAGCAATTTGCGGCTATAATACACCTGAATTACGAGACAAAATTATGGCATCAGGTGCAGAAATATTTATAGATATGCCATTCAAATACAAAAAACTTCAGCAGTTGTTAACCGGCTAATCCCAACATAGCCAAGTAAATTGTACCCCCCCGATATCTTTCACCGCAGTGAAAAATATCGGGGAGACTTTGAACTGCACAACCTGCTGGATTTCACTCGTCGGGGGAAATATTCTGATTCATACAGAAAAGATTCTGCGGGTCATATTTCTTTTTTGCCTTCAAAAGCCGCTCA
>JBFMEF010000015.1 GCA_040753495.1 Candidatus Zixiibacteriota bacterium | reverse complement strand
AGGTTTCCGCGAAAGATTCTGGTCTGCCTTGGGCCCGGCTGTCTGGCGGCAGGCTCAGACCGCATCTACGACGCTGTCCTCGACCATATCGCCAGGAAGAATATCAAAGACGTTACGGTCGAAGCCGTCAAGAAGACCGGTTGCCATGGTCTCTGCACTCAGGGTCCGCTGGTTACCATTGAGCCGGATGGGATTTTCTATACCAGAGTTCAGGCCAAAGGAGTGCCGGAAATAATCGAAAAAACTCTGGAGAAGAATGAAGTTATAACAAAACTGCTTTATTCCGAACCCGGCAAAAGTCGAAAAATAGAAAAGTGGAAAGATATCCCGTTCTATTCCCGTCAGATGCGCATTGGCTTGCGTCATGTGGGACAAATCGACCCTGAAAATATTAAGGATTATATTGCTGTTGGCGGATATCAGGCATTGGCGAAAGCCTTGACCATGACGCCGGAGCAGGTTATCGGCGAAGTCAAGACTTCCGGTCTCCGGGGCCGCGGCGGCGCCGGATTTCCCACCGGCAAGAAATGGGAAACCTGCCGCAAGGTCGATTCCGAAATCCGATATGTGATTTGCAATGGCGATGAGGGCGACCCCGGCGCCTTTATGGACCGCTGCATTATGGAAGGGGACCCCCATTCGGTTCTGGAAGGGATGATTATCTGCGCCCATGCGGTCGGCTCGACCTCAGGGTACATTTATGTCCGTGAAGAATATCCGCTGGCAATCGTGAATCTTCAGAAAGCGATTGAAGCGGCGCGCGAGTTTGGTTTACTGGGTAAGAATATTCTTGGCTCCGGTTTGAACTTTGACATCAGGATTTCCCGCGGCGGCGGGGCATTTGTTTGCGGCGAATCCTCCGCCCTGATGCGCTCCGTTGCCGGAGAAGTCGGCGAGCCGCGCGCCAAATATATCCGCTCCGTCATTAAAGGACTCCACGATAAGCCGACCGTCCTTAACAACGTCGAATCATTTGCCACGATTCCGGTAATTATAAGTCAAGGCGGCAAGAAATTTTCCACTATCGGCACCTCCCGCAGCACCGGAACGAAGGCATTCTCTCTTGCCGGAAAAGTCAACAACACCGGGCTAATTGAGGTTCCGATGGGCATATCGCTGCGCGAAATCATTTTTGATATCGGCGGCGGTATCCCCGATGGCCGCAAATTCAAGGCGGTCCAGACCGGCGGGCCGTCGGGCGGATGTCTTCCGGAAGCCAAACTCGACCTTCCGGTCGATTTCGACTCCCTGACCGAGGCCGGCTCCATGATGGGTTCCGGCGGCATGATTATTATGGACGACCGTACCTGCATGGTCGATGTCGCCAAATATTTCCTTGGATTCCTCGTCGAAGAATCTTGCGGTAAATGTGTCCCCTGCCGGGAGGGGCTGTACCAACTGCACGCTCTTTGCGTCCGCATCACGGAAGGCAAGGGGGAACCGGGTGATCTGGAACTGATGGAAAAGCTCTCCAAATATATCCAAATAGGTTCTCTTTGCGGTCTGGGTCAGTCGGGACCTAATCCTTTTATGAGTACGCTGGAATATTTTCGCGAAGAATATGAAGCCCATATAAATCATAAGAAATGTCCGGCCGGTGTCTGCCGCGCTTTGATAAAATATGAAATCACCGACGCCTGTACCGGCTGCCTTGCCTGTATTCCGGTCTGTCCGGTCGGCGCTATTAGCGGCGAAAGAAAGAAGAAACACTTCATCAACCAGGCGATTTGCGACCAGTGCGGCTCATGCTACGCTGTCTGCCAGTTCGATGCGATTGAAGTCAAGTAGGCAAATATGGTAACTATTACTATAAACGGTAAAGCGGTTCAAGCCCACCAAGGGGAGATGCTTCTCGCCGTCATCCGCAGGCAGGGAATTGAGATTCCGGCTCTCTGTCATCACGGCGCCGTCGAACCCTGTGGCTCCTGCCGACTCTGTATGGTGGAGATTACAAAGAAAGAATGGGAGGGCTGGACCCGCTCGGTGACGTCATGCCTTTATCCTGTTGAGTCGGGATTAATCGTCAGCACCCACACCCCGCAACTTTTGGAACTGCGCAAGACTATACTCGACCTCTACCTGGCGCGCAGCCCCCATTCTGAAGTCATTCAGAAAATGGCGGAGCAGTACGGCATCACTCATTCCAGTTTTCAGACCATACCTGATGGCGACGACTGCATTATGTGTTATGCCTGCACACGTATCTGCGAGGAACTGGGTTGCTTCGCCATATCGGCCGTGGACCGCGGACATGACAAGAAAATCTCGGGACCGCTGCGCCAGCCTCCGCCTGACTGCATCGGCTGCCTCAGTTGCGCCCATATCTGCCCCACCGGTTTTATCAAATGGCAGGACTTGAACGGCACCCGGACTATCTGGGAGCGGCAGTTTGAACTGCTCTCCTGCAAATCCTGCGGAAAAAAGACCATCACTCATGATTTCGCCCAGTATCTCATGAAAAAGCGGAATCTACCGGCGGCATATTTCGAGCTTTGCGATGACTGCAAACGTATCGAAACGGCAAAGACCATGGGCAAAATCGTGGTAGCGGCACAGGAGATTCTCAAATGAAATACCGCTTCATCGTTGACCCCGCTCTATGTACCGGATGCCGTACCTGCGAACTGGCGTGCGCTTTCAGCCATGCCCGCAACCTCAAGCAGGGGAGAAGCCGCATATATCCGCTGGCGCACGCTAAAGACAAATATGTGCCGGTGGTCTGTTTGCAATGCGATGATGCCGCCTGCGTCAAATCCTGCATGTTTGATGCCCTTCGGCGTAACGAGGAGACCGGCGCTGTTGACCTTGATGTCGCCCGCTGTGTCAAATGTATGGCATGCGTCGCCGCCTGCCCCTTTGGGTGCGCCTTAGTCGATGAAGTCCATGATGAAATTGTCAAGTGCGACCTCTGCAAAGGCGACCCGGCCTGCGCCCATTTCTGCCCCTCCAAGGCGCTTCGTTATACCAGAATCGCGGTGCGCTGATTCTTCTTGACGGCATTCAATCCCGACTCTCTCGACTGACCCCTCATAATGCAATTCATTTTGACATTGCCGCCCGCTCTTGCTATCTTGTCGCTCTTGAGAGGAGATTACTGATGCTATGAGAAATATTCCGCCGGTCTTGGCGCTTTTCACATTGATACTTTCTCTTGTCGGCTGCGGCAAGAAAGTCGAGCCGCTCCCGCAATTCCCCGGATGGCTCAAATACACCTACCGCCACTTCGTTTTCTATTACCCGCCCACCTCCCTTTATAAAGACGAAATGGCTGAATTTGCCGAAGCCTATGAGCGATATCTTAAAGAAGATTGCGACTATCTCGCCATAGAAGTCCCCAGTGACACCATACATTTCTACATTCATGATAGCCCCGAGGCGGGAAAGAAATTGACCGGACGGGCGGTCCCGTTTTCCACGGAAAATCAGGTCCACTGGGATGGACTGTCACCTTATGGCCTGGAACTGGCTCGCTTCATAATTCGAAAGATGGATATACGGATGACCGATTTCAAAGTCTTATATGATGGCCTTGCCACTCTGCTTGATTATTCCAGCCAGGATTATCACCACAACACCATTTCATTGCTTGAAATCAAGCAATATATTCCTCTGGATACTCTGATAAATAACGAGAGTTACGCCCGCGCCGACAGCCTCTACCGCAACTGGGAGGCGGCGTCGCTGGTGGCGTTCTTGACTTACAATTTCGGCATCAACCGCTTCAAAATGCTCTGGCAGTCCACGGCGACATTTGAGGAATCGGTCAGGCAACTCTACGGTGTGGACCTCAGACGATTCGAAGACGGCTGGCATAAGTTTGCCCGACAGTTCTATCAGGGAATAAAAACCGACACCCTGATGGTGATAGATTCATCGAAGATTCAATAACGGGAGGATAAATGGCAGAAAACGAATGGCGCTCAGCGATAACCGATATCGGTCCCGGACGAATCCGGGTTCGCGGATATGATATCACCGACATTATGGAGAATCTCTCCTTTGCCGAAACGGTCTTCCTGATTCTGAAAGGGGAACTTCCCACTAAAGCCGAAGGGGAGATGATGCGGGCGATACTGGTCTCTTCTGTTGACCACGGTTGCTCGCCGCCGTCGAGTCTGGGAACGCGCAATGTCATCTCCGGCGGCAATCCGCTCAACGCCGCCATTGCCGGCGGTATTCTGACCATCGGCGACAGTCACGGCGGCGCCATTGAGCAGGCGGCAAAAATCCTGCAGGAGTGGGCAAAAAAGGAAGGGGAGGTAATGGCGCTGGCAAATCAGTTGGTTGATGACCTCAACGCCCGAAAAAAGAGAATGCCCGGTTTTGGGCATAGATTGCATAATGTTGACCCCCGTACTCTGAAACTTTTTGAGATTGCGGCAAGAAACAAGTTTTCCGGACGGCATATCGAATTTTGTAAGGCGGTGGAATCAGCTCTCAAAACAAAAACCGGAAAAGAACTCCCTATCAATGTCGATGGCGCTATCGCTGCCGTTATCTCCGATATGGGATTTGACTGGCGACTGGGAAAAGGATTTTTCATAATATCTCGCGTCCCGGGCCTTCTGGCGCACGCCTACGAAGAACTTACCCGCGAGAAACCGATGCGTCAATTGGGAAATACGGCATTCAAGTACGATGGCCCCGGGGATAGGAAGATTCGTCCGTAGGTCGAAATTCCCCCAATGATTTGCGCTACACGCAAATCAATAGAGATTTTGACATTATCAGCAATCACAGTTCACGAGACTTAAGAGTTGCGGCAGGTCCTGATTTCGCAAGCCCGTATTGTAATCCCTTGGGACTACAACTTCTCTCGTGCGAAATTGTGACCTGCCGCTCGACCTGACTGAGCCATTTGATATATGAGTAGCACCACTCCAGACCTGCCAGGATATTAATATGCAACTTCTCCTCGCCACCAGAAACAAAGACAAAATCAAAGAAATCCGGCAGGCGCTCGCCGACCTGCCGTTGACTATCCTCACCTGTGATGACTTCCTCGACTTCCCGGATATCGAGGAAACCGGCGCCACCCTGGAAGAAAACGCCATCCTGAAGGCAAAAGGTATCTACCAGCATTCCGGATTCCCGTCGCTGGCCGATGACTCCGGCCTGGAGGTCGAAAATCTGAAAGGCGCGCCAGGAGTATATTCTTCCCGCTTCGCCGGACCAGGCTGCACTTATGACGACAACAATCGAAAACTCTTGCAGGAATTAAAGGGCGTTCCGGCCGAAAAACGAACCGCTCGTTTTCGCACCGTTATCGCCATCGCCTGGAGCGTTTCGGAAATAGATGTTGTCGAGGGACGGGTCGAAGGGGTAATCGCCTCCGATAAGACCGGTAAATCCGGTTTTGGATATGACCCGGTCTTCTATTACCCGCCGGCCGGGAAGACCTTTGCGCAGATGACCCTGGAAGAGAAAAACGCCGTATCGCACCGCGGAAGGGCGCTCCTCGCGGCGCGTGGCAAAATAATCTCTCGCCTGAACAAAAATGCCCGATGACCACGTCGGCTGAAGTCCCCATTGTTATCTTGACTTCGATTTATTCGCCGATATATTGAGTGTACGGTATTCATCGGGGTGTAGCGCAGCCCGGTCAGCGCGCCGCGTTTGGGACGCGGATGTCGGAGGTTCGAATCCTCTCACCCCGATATAATCTTCTCCGCGAGCAGAATATGTCCGGCTACCCGATTATAACCCTGAAAGAAGGAAAAGAAACCAATCTCGTCTATCGCCATCCCTGGATTTTTTCCGGGGCGCTTGCCGCGGTTGATCGGGATATCCCTCACGGCTCGCTGGTATGGGTGGCTGATATAAAAGGAAATATACTTGCCACCGGGACATATTCGGCGCATACCACCATTGCTGTCCGTATCTTTGAATTCAGCAAAGTTGAGATAAACAGGCAATGGCTACGGCGCAAACTCTCCGCGGCTTCAGAGAGGCGAGCCGCTATTGGCTATGGCCCGGGAACTGCCACCACCGGGTACCGTCTTGTATTCGGCGAATCGGACGCTCTTCCCGGCATCGTAATCGACCGCTATGATGAAATTCTCGCTCTGCAACTTTCCACCGCCGGGGCGGATCTTCTGAAAAATCAGATAGTCGATGTCCTGCTGGAATTATTCCAGCCCAGAGCAATTGTGGAGCGAAGCGATATACCGGTGCGCGCCGAGGAAAAGTTATCGGACGCAAAAGGAATCCTTTCTGGCGAGTCCCCGGAACTTGTGGAATTCAAAGAGAACGGACTGGACTTCCTGGCTGATGTCATGAATGGTCAGAAAACCGGTTTTTATCTTGACCAGAAAGAGTTGCGCGCCGAAACAGCCAGGGTGTCGGCCGGAAGGAAGACGCTCAATCTCTTTTCCTATTCCGGCGCCTCCGGTATTGCCGCTCTCAAAGGAGGGGCGGTTTCTGTGATGAATGTCGATAGTTCCGAGCAGGCGCTCGCCTTATCGGAAAGAATCAGAAAGCTGAATAATATTTCCGCCGATATCTATAATTTCAAGATGGCGGATATTTTCAACTGGCTTGCCGCTCAGAGCAAACCGGAATATGACCTTGTTCTCCTCGACCCGCCGGCTCTAATCAAATCCCGGAATGACCGGGAATCAGGGCAGAAGGCATATCACTTCATTAACCGGGCGGCGCTTCGTCTGGTGAATGACGGCGGCATCTTTGTGTCTTCCAGCTGCTCGTCATTTTTTTCCGAAGATGACCTCGCTTTCACTCTCCGCCGCGCCTCGGTGCAGGCTAATCTCTCGCTGGAGCTGCTCCAAGTTGTCCGGCAGAGCCCAGACCATCCTGTTTCCTTTTATTTCCCGGAATCAATGTACCTGAAATCGTTTATCTGCCGGGTGCGACGGTGATTTGAAAACTTGATATTGAGAAAATCGACGATTCGAGTCGGTCAAATATTCAGCAGACAGCACTTTTTGAATTTTTTACCGGAGCCGCAGGGGCAGAGTTCATTTCGTCCGACCATCCCCATTTTGCTCTCATGGGGAGTTTCGTTTTTAACTGTCGACTGTTTTCGCGTGCCTTGAAACAGGTAAATGACTTTGCTTTGGGAAGTCACCAGTTTATCCGGCGACAATATGCCGACATGAGAAACCTTGAGATACGGCCGAAACCTTTCGATAATATCTCGCTGCGGGTCCTGATAAAGACGGAGATGGGCGGTGTCGTAATAGTTCGGCACCGAAGCTATCAATTCCACCCCTTCCGGTATATTTTCAATGACACGAAAGTCATCGAGATGCTCCAAAACCTCCAGGGCAATGGCGATATTGTAATCTTCGGGATGATAGCAGCTCCGCTCATAGGCGTCGCCGACAATAAAATTCCCCGTCGGGCAGAGGTTCTTCGCGCATTCGACCGCTTTTTCGCTGAAATCAAAGCCGCGATAAGGTATATCATTCTCAATCAGAATCTTGGCTAAGTCGCCAACCCCGCAGCCGATTTCCAGCACCCGCGGTTCGGGAATCTGATTAACCATCCGCAGAACTTGCCTATACAGAGGGTAATAGCCGCCGGTGTTGTACCCCCGGGCGTAAATCTCGTCGTAATAACCGCTTGCTTTTTCAGGATTGCCTGTCAGATGCATATCGGTCCCATAGAAGTCCTAAGCTCAATCTTCCTATTATTCATATTAAATAATCGGAAAAACGCGACAGAATTTTAGAGTGACAGCCCCATATCCCACAGAATTAAAACAACAGAAAAATATCAATTCAACCGGGATACTTGCCGGTGATATAGTCAATCAGGTAGCGATTCTCAATCTGAAGATTCTTGACGTGTGATTTGACAATATCTCCAATAGAGAGAATTCCGACCATCTTTCTGCCGTCCATAATCGGTAGATGTCGAAAACGATTATTGGTCATCACCGCCTGCACCATCTCGATATCGTCTTCAAGAATCCCCACCACCAGTTTTCTGGTCATGACGTCGCAGACTTTGAAAGTAAACGCCCCAGCGCCATTCTTATGAAGCAGCCGGAAGATATCTCGCTCGGTTATAATCCCGACCAGCTCCCCCTTATCCAGAACCGGAAGCGCTCCAATCCGCTTTGAAACGATAATATCCATCGCCTCTTTAATGCTCTTATCCGGCTCAATTGTCTCCGTTTCCTGACTCTTGGTCTTTAGAAGCTCGCGCACTTTCATATCGCCTCCAGCATTCCCTGATTGTTTTTAGATTCAACCCGAAAATTATACGAAAAATTCGTCCTTTCTGAAAGGAATCCTCTCTTAATCCTTCCGGATACCTGCTGCGCGGAAAGGCCCGCGGCTCTCACTTATTATCTTCAAATTCCCGCCGCAGGAGCGAGAAGATATAATCGTCGTGCAGTTTTCCGTTAAAGAAATGATGCTCTCGCAGGGTGGCATCCTGTTTGAAATTTAGTGACCGAAGCAGCGCCACCGAGGCGCTGTTGAATGCCCCCGTCTGCGCATAAATTTTGTTAAGATTCATTTTCTCAAACAGAAACCTGGCAAGAAGACTCAATCCCTCCCGGGCGTACCCTTTTCTCTGCTCGGCCGGATTAATCAGATATCCGATCTCGGCTGTTCGATTGAGAAGATTAAGATTGAAATACCGAATCTTGCCGACCGGCGCCCGGTCTTCTTTCCGAACTATCATTAATGAACCTTCTTTGTCGGTGGCTTCTCTTTTTCGTGAAGCCTCCACCACTTCCTCTACACTCACAATCTTTATCGGACGACAGCTCTGGCTCTGCGGGTCGGACTCCAGAAACCAGGGATAGGTGAGACTGTTATCCTCCGGCTCCATAGGTCTCAGAAAGACCGTCTCTCCGACCAGTATCGGAATGGTTATCAGCCTCTCACTCTCGCTCATTTCATATTCCTCAGTAAGACATTGCACTTTCCCTCTCTGGCAAGTTTATTCTATTTCTTATATCGGGGCAAGGCAATTTACGAATTATCTAATACTCGGCGTCCCTGTGATTTTCAGAATGTTTGTGGCAAGCCGCTTTTTTACTTGCCCCTATTGAATTAATCCTTTAGGATTAGCGCTGACCTGAAAGCGCGACCATGAATAGATTTCTGAAATATCATCTTCCGGCGATTCTCTACGGCCTTCTCATTATCATTCTCTCTTCGGTGGCGCATTTTCATACCCCCCGCCTGCGGTTCATTGGGATGGATAAAGTCATTCACTTCCTGGAATACGCAATTTTTGCGGTTCTGGTCTTCCGCTCCTTCTCTCATATCTCTGAGCGTCTTTCCGACCGTTCCGTGTTTCTCCTCTCACTGCTCTTCTTGAGCCTCTTTGCAGCCCTTGATGAAACCTATCAAAAGTTTATCCCGGGTCGCCAGCCGGATTTGACCGACGCCATTTCTGATATTTCCGGCTCAATACTTATCTTGATACTGCTTTGGTTCTGGCGAAGTAAGCGCCGCAAGTCGAAGTGATTTGTTTTGGCATTTTTGTGCATAATTTTGCGTATCTCGTTATCATTATTTAACTTGACTTTATTTTCGACAATCATATTTTATTGTTGCTGAGCCCATTAGATTACTTGCATTTGCCATATTTTTGAGAAATAAGTGGTACTAGCTTTGCTAAAGTGTTGACTGGTATCTATAACTATTTCTGACGGGAGGGAAAGAAGATAAGGTGAACCGCATGTGGCTTCTTTCGCCTGATTGGCGAGCGAGAAATGGCTTTCTAATATTGGCTGAGTGTCTCTAAATCATCCTCACGAAATAAATGACTCTAATATACAAATGAAACAGGAGCAAGTAATGAGAACGAAATGGTTTCTGTTTACATTGGTCTGCCTGATTGTTATTGCCTCCGGGCCGGCCAATTCTCAAGTCTATACGGACACTCTCCGGCTCTATCCGGTAGTGCCCAGTCAATTCTTATTCAATCAAGGGGGAGTTGACAAAATTAGGATGGGCGAACCTTTCTATTTTGACATCTACTGGGACTTCAAACCGGTCCCGGCGGATTCCCTGCTCGGTGGCGGGTTTACCCTTGAAATACGGTCCCCCAATCTGACGACCATTACCAAAGTTGCCGCGCCGGCCGGGACCAACCGTGCGGTGCTTCCCGCTCCTTATGATAATGTCGCTTTGAAAAATGGCTTTCATAACGACACCTACTGGGGCCTCTTTGGTAAGCCATCCGATTGGCCCTTTGCTTTCAAGACAGACAATTTTGACGGCACTCTGCCCGATTATTTTGGACATGGCTTTGCTTCCTCAGTGGGATTCCCCGCTACACCAGTTCCTACCGCTTACTATGAGTTACATTATCAAATTAACCAGCCGGGGACTATCTGTATCGATTCAGTCTGGCTGAATGACCCGTCATTCGACTGGGCCTTCGGCAATGATGTCGGCGCCGATATTTATGCGATTGCGCAGGGACACCCTTGGTGCTGGGAAGTTGCCGACCCGAATGCTCCCACCAATCAGCCACCGGAGCTTGGCGCCATTGGCAACAGATCGGTGGCTGAGGGCGCCACTCTTCAGTTCACTGTCACTGCAACCGACCCGGATACCGACCCCCTCACTTTCAGCGCCACGCCGCTTCCCGCCAACGCCACCCTGACCCCGATAAATACTACCTCGGCCAGTTTCTCTTTTACGCCTGACTTTACCCAATCCGGCTCCTACCCGATATGGTTCAAAGTGGTCGATGATGAAGCCGCCGCCGACTCCGAGTTGGTAACTATTGCCGTAACCAATATCAATCGTCCTCCGGTTCTCGCTGCGATAGGAGATAAATCAGTCGATGAGGGAGATACCCTTTCCTTCTTGATTTCCGGAACCGACCCTGACGGCAACAATCTTCTGTTTACTTTTGAACCGGCGCCGCTTCAGAATGCCACGCTGACCAATCATAATAACGGCACTGCCACTTTCACTTTCATGCCCAATTTTAATCAGAGCGGCAGTATTCCTCTGCACTTCATCGTAAGCGACATTATTGCCGGAAGCCTCTCTGATTCGGAACTGGTTACCATAACCGTAAATAATGTAAACCGGCCTCCGGTGCTGAATCCGATTGGACCTAAAACGGTCGCCAAATTGGAGAATCTCAATTTTGACGTTACTGCCAGCGACCCGGACAGTGACCCGCTGCAGCTGCTCGTCGATAATCTTCCGCTCAATGCCACCTTCACCGATAATGGCGACGGCACTGGCAATTTCGATTTCACTCCCGATGAATCCCAGGTCGGCGACCATATGGTCACCTTCTCGGTTTTTGACGGCACCGAAACCGCCCTTGAAATCGTAACCATTACGGTGACCGACGTGAATGACCCTCCCGTTCTCGCTCCCATCGGAAACAAATCGGTCGACGAGGGCGCCCAGCTGCTCTTCCTGATTACTGCAAGCGACCCCAATGGCACCATACCGATATTAAGCGCTTCAACTCTGCCACCCAATGCATCCTTCTTCGACAGTGCCAATGGCACCGGACTATTCGTCTTCTGGCCTGAATTCAACCAGTCAGGAACTTATGATATTACCTTCTATGCCTCGGATGGATTCTTTGTCGACTCCGAAATGATTCAGATTACCGTGGTCGATATTCCTCGGCCGCCGGTTATCTCCATATTTCCCGACAGTTCCGTCTTCACTGTCTACGAAGGTGCCTTATTGAATTTTGAAGTTTCCGCCATTGACCCCGATGGCACCATTCCTTTCCTTTCGGCCGAAAATCTTCCTCCCAATGCCATCTTTGAAGACTCCGGCTTTGGAGAGGTAATCTTCTACTTCTGGCCCGATTTCGACCAGGCGGGATTTTATGATGTAACTTTCATTGCCACCGATGGTGCTCTCAGCGATACCGCTTATGTTACCATAAATGTACTGGATGCCACTCCGCCCGAGACCACTCTGCTGGTCAGTCCGTCCGTCTTTGACATCGAGGTTTATGAAGGCGCGCCTATCATGAACCGGGCTATGGTTGTTTATGAGATGAACGGGTACCATATTCAGTATAGCGCCTCCAATAGCAGCGGATGGCTGACCTTCAATACTTCCTGGCCCCGCATAACGCCAGATTCGGCAATCTTCTCGATTAATCCTTTCGGTCTGGCTCCGGGCGATTATATCGATACCATCTGGGTTGCTGCCCCGGCTGCGGTCAATTCTCCTGTTGCCGTTCCGGTTATGCTCAGAATTAACAGCGCCCCGCCCAGCTATGAAGACTCTGTCTGGATTGCCACGGTACCGGCAACAACGGGGAGTTCTGTCATCGTGCCGGTATATTTCAAAAATAATGAACTCCTCTCGGGAGTTCAAATGCCGTTCCAATGGAACTCAAATCAGGTGACATTGGATTCTATAACATTTGACGGTACCCGTGTCGGTTATGTTGATACCAAACCGGTGGCTATCGATAACGCCAATCAGCAGGCGCAGTTTGGCGTTTTCACCATTTTCACCCCATTCATCAATCCGGGGCGCGGACTTCTGGCAAAACTGCACTTCTCCGTTTCTGATTCCGCCACCACCTCGTTTGTCAAAATTGATTCGACCTCGATTATGATGAATCATCTGCTGTTTACCGACACAACCGGAATGTCAATAAATCCGACCTTTATCTATGGCGGAATCGTCATTGACAGTATCTCCGGCTATGTCTGCGGGCGCGTCATCGACGTTTATAGCAATGAAATCGAAGGCGCTACCGTTGAACTCTGGAATCATTTCCCGGCCGGCTATGTCATGGCTACTGCGATGTCCGATTTCAACGGCCAATTTGCCTGCAATTCGCTCTCAATTTTCCCCTTCGATGCCTACGCCTACAAAACGGGATACTATCCCGGCCTGGTCAAGGATATCGAATACGGGAATATCGGTTTTGATATAGTCTTGACCCCAATTCCGCCTATCACACCAACTCCGGAATGGGTCAATTTCTACTGCGATATGAATAGTTATTACAATGTTCCGCTGCCGGTCGGTTCCGTAGTCGATGCCTATGACCCCGATGGCATTCTCTGCGGCAGTTATTTTGTCACCGAGGCCGGTCGCTACGGCTTGATGCCGGTCTATCGGGATGACCCTTATTCTGAAGAAGATGAAGGCGCCGACCCGGGCGATACCATTTCCTTCTTCGTGAACGGTTATCCTGCGACCGCTACCGGTAACCGGGTCTGGACCGAGAATGGCGACAGTTGGCAGGTCTGCCTTGACGTCGCTTCGGTCGAAGACCGTGTCATTGTTCTCCGCAGCGGTTGGAACCTGATTTCCTGGAATGTCGATACTCCGATGGACGACCTCGAGGCGCTTCTGGCTCCTATCGCCGGTTGTATCGAAGTCGTGCTCGGCTTTGAGCAGGGCGGTTTCACCTATGACCCGGCGCTGACCGACTTCTCGACTCTCTGGAATATGGACCACTTCCACGGTTACTGGATTAAGATGACTTGTGAAGATACTCTGGTCATTACCGGCGTTCCGGTTGCTCCTACCACCCCGATTGCCCTCGAATATGGCTGGAATCTGGTCAGTTATCTGCCGGATACTGTTTACCCGACCCCTGAGGCTCTGGCATCGGTCCATGACCATTTAATAGTTGCCCTGGGCTTCGATGGCGTCGGTCGCACCTACGACCCGAATCTTCCCAATTACTCCGATTTGCTGGAGATGAAACCGGGATTCGGTTACTGGCTGAAAGTCACTCAGGACGAGATGCTGATTTATCCTGGCATCGGTCCGAAAGTGGTCTTTGACCAGACTTTTGCTCAGATTAATCGCGCTTCCAAACCGAATAATCTATCAGTATCCAGTCTCTGGATGAGCATCTATTCGAAGTCTTTGACTCTTGATGGCCAGATTGTGCCATCGGGAACTGACCTGCTTGCCATCGCCCCTGATGGCCGGATTGTCGGCGCCGGAACGGTTGGAGCCGACGGCAAATTCGGCTTTGTCTCGGTCTATGGCGACGACCCAACGACGTCTGAACGGGATGGTCTGGCGGCAGGGGAGAAGTTCCGGATTAAAATCGGCGGCATTGAATCTGATGAGCTCTTCACCTGGTCGGAAGCGGGCGCCCGTGTAGAAATCTCCTCGCTGACCAGTAAGAGCGGCTCAATTCTTCCAACCGGTTTCTATCTGGGTCAGAACTACCCCAATCCGTTCAATCCCACCACGACAATTTCCTTCTCTCTGCCTGCCGGTGGACATGCCACTCTTGATGTTTATAACATTCTTGGCCGCAAGGTCATTACTCTGTTTGACGGTATGGCGCAGGCCGGCGAGAATCAGGTCGTTTGGGAAGGTATCGATGCCGACGGCAATCCTGTCGCCTCCGGCATCTATTTCTACAAACTGAAGACCTCTGCCTTCGAGCAAACCCGGAAAATGGTCTTGATGAAATAGCGTATAATCTATAAACTTCGGTCCGGCTCCGTATAATGCGGAGCCGGATAAGGAAGGTGAAGTTGTGAAAGATAAATTACTGAGGGTTTTGATAGTCGGAGGAATGAGTTTGTTGTTCACGGCATCCCTGGCATTCGGGGATGTCTATCCTACTAACGTCTGGATGAATTTCTATGGTTCGGTCTCGACATACAACGGCCAGCCGCTTCCGGTCGGTTCCATAATTGACGCCTATGACGGTCAGGGAACTCACTGCGGCAGCGACACAGTCATAACCGCCGGCAATTATGGTTTCATGCCGGTGTATGCGGACGACCCGTTATCGGGCATAGATGAAGGGGCGTCAGCAGTAGGCGAGACCATAACCTTTGTCATTAACGGACGTCTTGCCGCCGTCCACGGTCCTGATATGCCCACCTGGACCGGAGTTCTTGGCGATGACAAAGAAGTCAATCTCTCGGCCTCTGCCATAATCTCTATCGCTCCCTATTCCATGCCGACCGACCGTTTCGCCACTCCCGGCGATACCATCCGATACATGGTCGGGGTGCAGAATACAGGGCAGGGGATTGATTTTTACACGATTTCGGCAACCTCCAACAACGGCTGGATTGTTCGTCCTTTCTTCGGTTTCGCCTATGCCCCGGCCGGGCAGGTCGCCTATCTGTACTTTGATTTTCTAGTCCCGCCGGTGTTGTTTGAAGATACCACCGATATCATCACCTTTCGGGTTAGTTCTGGTATTGACCCGACGGTCTATGTGGAAGGCTCGGTAACCACCCATATTGTAATGACGGATGCTCCCGGCGACGGCTCTCCGCTTTTGCCGGCTTCGTTCAGTCTCCATCAGAATTATCCCAATCCCTTTAACCCGGTGACCGTTATCTCCTTTGACCTTCCTCGGGCGAGTCACGTTTCTCTGGCGATTTATGACATCCTGGGCCGTCAGTTGGAGAGTTTCGACCTGGGTCACCTTGGCGCCGGAAATCATTCCATAGAATATTCGGCGGCGTCGCGCACCAGCGGTGTTTATTTTTATCGACTCACTGCGGGAGAGTTTTCTGATGTGAGGAAGATGATTCTGCTGAAATGATTTTATCTTGATTGATGATTCAGAAGCCCCGCCTGGCGGGGCTTCTTTATTTGACTGTTTTTTTATTGTTGCCATTTCTCAAATTATATATAATTTCGCTGACTGTTAGAATTGGCATTATTGAGATGGAGAGTTTTTGAGCGTACGGATTTCTATCTTCGGCAAGTCTGACCGCGGTCTGGTTCGAAGTGGCAACGAAGACTCCTTCCTGATAGATACAGAAAACAATCTTGTCCTCGTCTGTGACGGCATGGGGGGGCATCAGGCGGGGGAAGTCGCTTCTCGTGACGCCTGCGCCATTGTCAGTTACAGTTTCTCTCAAATCGCCAGCGCCCTGATGGAAGATGCAATCCTCAGTCTTCCGGCAACGCTGCCGCCGCTGGGTGACCTTCTTATCAAAGCCATCAGACTGGCTAACCGCAGCATCTATTTCCGTTCCCGTTCCCGCAGCCATCTATCAGGCATGGGGACCACCATTGTGGGAGTTGTCGTCGAGAACGGCATAATCAATATCGCCCATGTCGGCGACAGCCGCGCCTATCGATTGAATTTCGCCGGGCTGGTCCCTCTCACCACTGACCATTCCTGGGTCGCGGAACTGAAACAATCCGGTCAGTTTTCCGAAGCCGAAGCCGCCATGATGGTGGGAAAAAATGTCATCACCCGCGCACTGGGCGTCAATGAAAAGGTGGAGATAGACTACCGCGCCGACCGCATCTCGCCCGGCGATATTTATATCCTCTGTACCGATGGCCTGTCGGCTTACGCCGATGATACCGATATTTTTGCCGCCATCAAGGATTGCCGTGACGATATCAACGGCATCGTCGAAAACCTGGTCCGGCTCGCCAACGACCGCGGCGGGCAGGACAATGTCACTGTCGCCGCTATCCGCGTTGATGAAGTCTCCTCCGAAAATACCCAGAATGCGGTGCCCCCGGTGACGGTCGGGGTGGAGAGCGATGAGGCTCTCTTGCGAGAGAATGAAATCATCGGTGCCATAATTCAGCAAGAAGAAAAGACCGAGCAGTTCCGCGTCGAGGGCGTGGAGGCAGTTGAGAAGAGACGTCCCCTCGTCTGGATTTTCGCTATTTTTATTGTTATCGCCGCCATTATAATTATTATCACCACCGGTAAGTAACTACTTTCACTGACGTCTCCGGCGTCCTGATTCTGTCAAAAAGCCCGGGTAAATTGGGCGTCGCCGGCAGCTTTTGTTTTGCTTGACAGACCCAACTGCAATTGCCTATATTCTTCACACTCGAAACGCGCCCATAGCTCAATTGGATAGAGCGTCTGGCTACGGACCAGAAGGTTGGGGGTTCAAGTCCTCCTGGGCGTGCTTTTTATTGCCCCGTTTTCCTTAAATCTCAAGTAAGAATTTTGACGCCGCAGTTGCCTTCTTCATTATATTCATGAAATTATGGAAAGAGATGCTCTTTACCTGGTAACGCCGGAACAACCGCCAATATTCAATATGGCGTTGGATGAATGGCTCTTTGGCCAGGTTTGCCGCAAAAAATTGCCGCCCGTCCTGAGGCTCTACAGCTGGGCTCCTCCCGGAGTTACCCTTGGCTACAATCAACGCTATGAGCGGGCCATCGACCCATTAAAGATGACTGCCCCAATTCCGGTCATTCGGCGAATCACCGGAGGCCGAGCCATTTATCATGAGACCTCGGAGATAACTTTCTCTTTTTCAACTTCGCTGCAAACCTTCGGAGCCGACTTTCATTCCCTCTCGGCGACGAATTCCAAAATGTCCGAGCTCCTCAAAGAGCTTCTCATCCGGTTGGGAATCGATGCCCATTGGCAGCGACAGTCGCAAAGCCCCCCAACCAATTCCCCATTGAAGTCGCAAGCCTGTTTTCAATCGGTTGCCAAGTATGAGCTTACCGCCGGAGGCTCAAAAATCGCCGGAGTCGCTCAAAGAATAAAAGGCAATTTTATAATCTTCCAGGGTTCGCTCAAACTTAATGGAATCTCCCCATTCCCGGCTATCGGTCAGGGAGCGATGGAACCGGCAGCGAAAGCCAACAGCAGCGCCGGGTATTCCATGGACGAATTGAAAGACTTCTTTCCCGCAGTTTTTGCGAAATATCTTCATCTCAAATTCAATGAATTTTCTCTTTCCTCTCGGGATAAGGCGGAACTTGCCGTAAAAATCGCATTTCTGACCAAAAATCCGCTGGAAAAGCGCGGATTTGATTGAACAATATTGGCGCCTCCAAAGTCTTTATCTTTGAAGAGGTAAGGGAGCGATTCTCCCGATGGAAAATTGGAAAAAATCGCTTGACTTGCCGCTGCCAACGGAGGTATTATATATGCCTATGGGAGTAAACCGGATAGGTATGGGAATGAGCGCCTGTGCTTGAGATGACAGGCCTGCGATGGAGCTACTCCTCACTTTCCGTCGTCAGATGCCAAAGAGTTTCTGCAATGTATTTAAACAATAACAATCCCAATCCCATAATGGACTTACGAATAAGAGTTAGTAATTTTATAGATTTCAGGAGGAAAGGGTTATGAGTGGACTGCCCAGGAGATTTTCCCTTCTCGTAGCTGTCATATCCGGGCTGTTGCTTCTATCATCCGTCGTCTTTGCCGCCGGAACCGGCAAAATCAAAGGTCGTGTCACCGATAAGGAATCGGGCGAGCCGATTCCCGGCGCTTCCGTTCTTATCGTCGGTACCACCCAGGGTGCCATGACCGACCCCGACGGTTCCTATCTTATTAATCTGGTGCCGACTGAGACTTATGTCTTGCGCGTCACCTCTGTTTCCTACAATACGGTCGAGATTTCCGATGTGGTCGTCTCCACCGATAAGACCACAGAAATAAACATTCAGATGGAAAAATCGGTGACCGACATCGGTAAAGTTATCAAGGTCACCGCCGACCGCGACAAGATTGACAAGTATGAGTTCACCGGGACTGTTCGTATGACCCGCGAAGCCATCAAGACTATGCCGGTCACGAATGTAGATAAACTGCTTCAGCAGACGGCCGGTGTGGTAACCACCTCCCAGGGTGAAGTGATTATCCGCGGCGGTCGCGCCGGTGAAGTCGCCTACATCGTTGACGGCGTCAATATCGGCGACCCACTTGGCGGTTATGGCCCAACCACACTGGGGCTTTCGCTTACTTCCGGCTCGATTCAGGAAATCAGTATCATCAAAGATGGCTTTGACCCCGAGTACGGCAACGCCCTTTCTGGCATTATTAAAATAACCACTCAGACCGGTTCTGCGGAAAGAACCAATCTCTATCTGCAGTATCTGACCGATGACCTGGGAAATGCCACCCTCAACAAATATTCTAATAATTACGACAATCTGGCATTCAGTATCGGCGGTCCCGATCCGATTTTCAAGAGCCGCGTTCTGCCGGCGCTGGGACTCAATTTTCTTGAAGATAAGGAAGTGACCTACTATCTGTACGCCGAGATGACCAAGACCGGCACCCCTTACAGCTATGACAAATACTCCTCCGATAATACCGCCATGCGTTACGGCAAATTCAACTTCCTTGGTTTCGATATTCCGGAGCGGCAGCTCAATGATTACACCATAAATGCCAATCTGATGATGAAACCGCTCAACAATATGAAGGCGATCTTTTCCTATAAGAACAGCGTCAATCATTATACCGATTTCAATTGGATTTATCGCTACACCCCCAATACGGCGCCGATTAACGAGACTAAGTGGCAGTCATATTCTCTGGAATTCACCCACCAGCTTTCCAAGAATATGCATTATTATCTCAAAGCCGCTTACTACAATCGCGATGTGCAATGGAAACCGGGTGACCCCAATAACCCCGGGGAGGGGCTTGACCCCGACCAGTTCCTCCGCTACACGGATTTCGAAAGCTTCGATGACCGTAACGGCAACGGCATATATGACCCGCCCGAGCCGATTATCAACGTTTTCCCCGACACGATGATTTACGGTCGTGACCTTTCTGCCCCGCTTTACACTTACGGCAATTCGCCCTTTATAAATAACTCGCAGGCCGGTTACACCTATGTGACCAATTTCCGCTTCAATGATGGCTCGCGCGGTCCCTATCTCGAAGGTGAGCCGTTTATAGACCTCAACGGTAATGGCGCCTGGGACCAGGGTGACTATCTCTATGACACCAACGGCAATGGCGTCTATGACTCCGACCGCCGCGACATCATTGACACGCGAAATGAAGAGCCTTATATCGATGGCGATATCAACCTCGGTGAGAAATTTATCGATGTCAATAACAATGGCAGTTACGAGGAAGGGATCGATATCTTCGTCATGTCGGCCGACCCCGACAAAAACATGGATATCGACCGCAACTCCCGCTACACCTATCCGTTCGAACCCTGGGTACCCGGTATCGATTTTGTTGATATGAACGGTAATGGCGTTTATGATGCCCCCAATCGTCGCTACGACCCGGGCGAGCCTTTTACCGACCTGAACGGTAACAATCAGCATGACGGTTCCGGTAGCAGTTCCTTCTTGAATGTCGGCAATTATGAGAGCGAAACCGTTTGGCACCATCGGCGCATCCAGCAGTATTCTCTGGAAGGCAAGGTGTTCCGTCAGTTGGGCGCCCATGAGTTTAAAGCCGGTATCGAAGTGAAAAAGGAGTTCCTTGATAAGGAAGATATCCGTTCGCTGGAGCAGATTTACAACGGTCGCGACGATGGCGGTCGCTATCCCGGCATCGGCGAATTGCGCGACTTCTATGATTACAATCCCCTCAGCGGCTCTCTCTACTTGAGAGATAATCTGGAATACGGCTCGATGATTGCCAGCCTCGGTTTCCGTTACGACTTCTTCATCCAGTCCGGCGGTCTGGAAGATGTCGCCCGACAGGACGACCTTGGAAGCGGCATCATTCTCGGCGACCGGACTCGTCTTTCACCGCGCATCGGTTTCTCCTATCCGATTTCCGATAAAGCCAAAATTCATTTCAACTATGGTCACTTCTACCAGCTTCCGTCTTATTCTTTCATGTATGACCGTAATACCACTGCCGCTGCCGCCAATGACGTCGTCGGCAACTATAACCTCGACTATGTCAAGACCATTCAATACTCCTTTGGCGTCAAGTATGCCATGTCGGAAGATTATTCCATAGACGTTTCCGGCTATTTTAAGGATGAATTCGATAAGATTAACAGCGCCAATGTCAAGCTCGGCGGCGGCGCTCTCGTTGTGCAGCGATATGAGAATCGCGACTACGGCCGCAGCCGCGGATTTGAAGTAATGCTTGATAAGCGCGGCGGCCGTCTTATCAACGGTGAAGTCAGCTATACTTATGCTTTTGCTTACGGCAAGCAGTCGCAGACCCGCACCACTTACTTCAGCGATTTTTATCTGAGTCGCGAGTCTCTTTCGGAGAAGCCGCTCGATAACGACGTTCGCCACTCGCTCAAATGCGGCGTTCAGCTGGTCATTCCGGAGACTATGAAACCGAAACTGTTTGGCATTGCCATTCCGAACGGCTGGACCTTTTCAATTCAGGGACTTTTTGAGACCGGTCGTCCCTTTACTCCGGGACAAAAATATCCCAACCTTGACATTGAAGCCGGTGTCGATATCGATGAGAACTCGATGCGTCGCCCTTCCGTGCTTAACTTCGATGTTCGTTTCGAGAAATACTTCAAGCTGGTCAATCTCAACTGGCGCTTCATCGTCTGGGTCGATAACCTTCTGGACAACCGAAACGTCCAGGGCGTTTACGCCAATACCGGGCGCGCCGATACAAACCAGAACGATGGTTACAATGTCATGGGCGGCACCGATTTTGACCGCAATCCAGAGAACTGGAATTACGGTCGGCAGATTAAACTGGGATTGCAGCTTAGCCTATAAGTTTTGAAAATAATGGTTTTATATAGGAGATGAATTCGATGAAACCTAATAGATTCCGCGTCGGATTGCTGATGCTTGCCATTCTGGCTCTGCCGATGTTCGCGTTTGGTCAGGCAAAGGTAGGTACGACCGGCTTAAATTTCCTCGAGTTAGGAGTATCCGCAAGGGCTATGGGTATGGCGGAGGCTTTTTGCGCGGGGGTGAATGACGCCTCCGCCGTGTACTACAACCCCGCCGGACTGACCTATGTCTTTGGCCGCGATGCCATGTTTACCCATGTCGATATGCCCGCGGATATCAATTATGAATTCTTTGCGCTGGTCTTTCCGCTGGAGCAGGTTGGCGGTGTTGTCGGCGTCAGCGCCTATTCTCTGAACGCCGGCGATATCCTCTATACCGACTACTACTATCCCCTGGGAGTTGACCAGAATAACAATGCCCAGTATTTTTCCGCCGGCGACCTGGCTATCGGCGTCAGTTATGGCCGATTCCTCACCGATAAATTCTCGGTCGGGGTCACGGCAAAATTCATCCAGGAGAATCTGGAGCTGAAGAAAGCCTCCGGGTGGGCCGCCGATGTCGGGACGCTCTATAATTCGGGCTACCGCAATTTCAAAATCGGAATGGTCATATCCAATTTCGGTCCCGATTTCAAATTCATCTCCAAAGCGTTTCCCCTTCCCATCAACTTCAAGTTTGGCGCTTCCATCGATGCCCTGAACACACCGAACCATCTTGTTTCCATCGGAGCCGAAGGAAGCCACCCGGCCGACAACCTGGAAAAATATAATGTCGGATTGGAATACTGGTTTCAGAATAAGTTCAGCCTCCGCATAGGGGAGAGGCTGAATTATGATTCCGACGGTTTTACCGCCGGCGGCGGCTTGCGTCTTCCCATCGGGGAAGAAATGGATATCTCGGTCGATTACGCTTATCAGGACTTCGGATGGCTCGACCAGGTGCATAGATTTTCAATCGGACTTTCCTTCTAATGGCTATGATTGGGAAGACAAATTTCTGGAGGAATAATATGAAGCGGAGCTTATTGTTAATTTCCGCAGTGCTTCTCGGCTTATATATTGTGGGGGGATGTGACAAAGAAATCAAGGGGCCTCCCCGCGCGAATATTCCCCCCATCGTGGAATTCGTGAATATTCCGGTGGATGGCGCCCAGTTCTCATCGGATACCACCATTTACTGGTATGGCACCGATGTTGATGGCTTTATCAAGTATTTCCGCTATGCCGTGGTGGAAAGCACTATCGTCGGAAACGACCCCGATGGCTTTATTAGCACTGCCCCGAGTAACTCCATACCCTGGATTGTAGTGCCGGTAACTCTGCAGAGTCCCGGAACGAAGGACAAGGTGAAGATGTCGGCTGATGTCAGCGACCCGGTGCGCAAGTTTGTCGCATCCTACATCTTCATTCAGGCCGTGGATAATCTCGATGCCGGCTCCCGTGTTGTGTACCGGATGTATCGCAAGAATAATCACTTCCCGATTACGCTGGTAACGGCCAATCCGATTCATGACCCGTATATCAACGCCAAATCCCCCGGAATCGGTTCAATTTCACTGGAGGGTGTCAGCATTCAGTTTTCCGCCACTGACCCGATCGATTACCCGCGCAACCCGCCTCCTTTTGAGTATCAGTGGAAGATGTACGGTCCGTTTGATAGCCTTCAGATGGATACAATCAATATGCTTTACGTTGAATCGGTCTTTGTCGACAACTTCGGCGACTTCTACTATCTGGGTGATTTCTATAAGACTGTCAATAGAATCGACACTACCATTGATACCACCACGATTCCGTGGGATACGACCTTCGATACCGTCTTCAATTTCATACTGGTCGATACTCTAAAAGGCGGCAATCCCTACGGCTCCTGGGATATGTTCTTCTATATTGATTCCCTGCCGCCTCGCTTCCAGAGAGTGATTGGCGAATCATATAATCCCTTAACCGGTCAGCCCTGGGTGAATGACGAGAATATCAATGTTTATGACGTCTTCCGTTACGACACTGTCTCAACCGCGGGCGACACCACGCGACTGAAATACTTCGTTATCTGGTGCCAGGCGCGCGATGATTCTAAAGTCCCCGACCCGGTTCCGGATTATAAATGGACCTCGGTAATCGAACCGAAATTTGAACGCGAGGTCATACTCCTTGACCTCACCGAGTACGGCAATACCACAGCCGGAAACTACAACTACGCGCTTTTCCCGGGACGTGATGGATATCCGGAATCGACGCCACCCATGATAAAGACTGTATACGGCGACCTGATAAATACCTGGAAACCAGGCTCTTTTGACACCGATAATATCTTGCCTGATGATACCATCTACAATTTGTCTGGCGAGGGCCCTTACTTCGTCTATTACAGTACCTTCCGCTGCACGCAGGACTATTATGCGATAGCGGCCCTGCTCAAATATCCTCTCGGAGGCATGCCGGTAATTTCCTTGAGAGATGTGCTCAAGCACAAGATAATTCTTCTGGTCAAGGACAATGCCACCCGTGTGATAAATCTTGAATCGGTTGAAGGGGAGTCGATTCTGAAAGGTATTCGCAATGGTATGAGTTGCTGGGCCATGATGCGCCGTCCCTTCGCCAGCGGAACCGATATATTCGACGGGCTTCCACCCAATCTCCTGCAGTCGGCGCCATCTGAATACCGTATCGCTTTCGGCGTCGACCTGATATCCTTTACAGCCTGGGCTGAATTTGTAAGTTATCTGCAGTTTGGTCCTCCCGCTTTCTGGGGTCCCTATGGACAGATTCGTATTGAGGATTTTGTCGGCGCCTACAGTCTTGACCCGAATATGCCCGACCTCAATATCGATACTCTCCTGCTGGAATCTCGCTACTACTGGCATCGCCCGCCCTCATACGGCGCTCTGAGATTTCCTTTCCGTTGCGCTACCGCTACCGGTCCGATGGTGGTGGGGGCCTATCCAGAGGTCGGATATGTCGCCAAGCAGAGCTTCAGCGACACAGCTTTATACCTCTACAAATCAAAGTACGGCACCAATACGCCGCAGCTGTCTTATACCTGTAGCACCATTAGAACCGGCAATGTTTTGAAGTACGAAGGCACGGTGGTGGCGATTAAACGGAACACTCCGTTTTTCCGCACGGCTCACTTCACCTTCACATTGCTGCCTTTCGAGAGAGAGGCCGCCCTCGGTGTCTTCGAACCGATGATGGATTGGTTGGCTGAGCAGCCATTCCTTGGCGCCGGCAAACTGGCTCCCAATGCTTTCTCCGGCTCGCAACAGCAACTTCAGGAGCTGGATAATGTCCTGCGCGATATGCAGATTAAGAAGAAAGCCGGCCTGCTGCGGAATATTGTCGAAGAATAGAATTTTCTGATTTAGAAAATAAGGGTCGAAGATACCACTTCTTCGACCCTTATTTATTTAATTGATTCCCAGATCTGTTTGATGGCGGCATTCTCCGGAAAACGACGGCGGGCTGTTTCTAACGTTGCTTTAGCCGACGACACCTGCCCGCTCAGGAGCAGACCGCTCGTCAGATTGATGTATGCCTCTGCCAGACTGGAATCGAGCGCTATCGCTTGACGGCTCATTTCGATTGACTCTGTCAAAAGATTCTGCACTCCGTAAATATATCCCAGCTCATAGAAGGCTTTTGCCTTGAGACGTCTCTGTCCGGCGTCATACGCCTCGGTGGAATAGAGGAAGGCATTATCATCCATTTCTACCGGGGCTGCTTCCTCAGCCAGCGCTCGCTTGAGATAAAGTTCGGCTTTGCCAAATTCCTTCTTCTCTCCGAAAATGATGCCGGCATCAAGATAAAGTCGCCCTCTTCGTGGCAGATTTCTATCCGCTTCCTTCAAGAGCTCTTCCAGGCTTTCCAGGTCCCCCTTGGCGCCGAGGACGCGAGTCTTCGCCAGATATCCATCAAGGAAATATGGCTTAGCCTCAATCGCCCGGGTGGCATAAGTCAGCGACGAATCCATCATTTTCCTCAGATAGAATACAGTTGCCAGGTTGCTTAGCGCCCTGGCGTTGGCAGGATAATATGCCAGCTCCTTCATGAAATAGAATTCGGCCGAATCGGTTTCGCCCTGCCGCAGGAATGTTGCCCCAAGATTCAGATTCGCCTCCGGAAATTCCGGGTCGTCGTCAAGAAGACGGTAATAATTTTCGCGCGCTTGCTCAAAGTCCCCGGAATACAAGAAGTAGTTTCCCTGGTTAAAATAAGCGCTCTTTATGTTTTCAGTGTCAATCTGATAGAGATTACTTATAGAGAAGATATATACTGCCCCCGCTGTTGCCAGGCATAATCCGCTCAGCAGAAGCCGCCCCATCCTTATCGTATCCATCAGAGAAATTGCGCCAAACGACGCCAGGCAGAAAAGGAACGGCAATATCGGCAGCCGGAAACGGGCGTTAATGAAATAGAGCGCGGTTGTCCCGGCGAAGAGAAGAATCATCCCCAGAACTAAGATGACATCCTGTCTTCTCTCTTTGAGTCTTCTCAGGAAGAACAGGGATAAAAGCGCCCCCGCCAGAATCATGCCAAAATTCAACGGCGATATTCTCAAAATCGGATTCGCCGCAAATACCGCGTTGAGATTCCGATTATTGGAAACTTCATAGTTATTCAAGAAGAAATATATCTTTTTTATGTACAGCCTCGCGAAATCTGCAGGATTCTCAACTATCCACTGCCATCCCTTCCTGTACCAGTAATCGGATATTTCTGACGGGGCGAGCGATTGTCCCGTCTCTTTCTCTGTCAGATATCGAATATCTTCAATTTGCCAGTTAGCGCCGATTTCCGGGACTGATGCCGTCAAGCCGTCAGCGCGAGAATTATTGCCAATATAAAAATTGATTCCTCCTGATGATGCCACCAGCACCGGGTCTTTGGAGACAGCATAATTCCTGATTGTTACCGGCAAAATGACAAGGATAACGCCTGCCATGAAAACTGCAAACAATCCGACTGCCTTCTTGATTCCGCCGCTTCTGAGAAAAATGTACCCCGCGATAACAATAAAAAGCGGCAGTACTACCGGTTTTGTAATGGCGGCAAGTCCCATAAGAAGTCCCGAATATGCATAGCGGCGATACCCCGGTTGCTGCGCCGCCGAAAGAAGTGTCAGAACTGCCGCCTCCAGCAGAAATGTTAGAAACGGCTCAACCATCAATTCCGATTCATAGTAAACCGCCAATGGATACAGGGCATGAATTCCGGCGGCTATGACCGCAGTACGCTTGTCGAAAACCTTCTCCGCAATCTTATAGGTGAGGCCAATAGAAATGAGTCCAAAGAGACACCCGGCGATTCTTGCCATAAGAATTGAATGCCCAAATACGACGTAAATTAATCCCAGAAAATAGATATACAGCGGCGCGCGGAAGAACGCTTCCGCTCCGACCCAGTCGCCCGATGCGATTGCCGCTGCCCAGCGGTCATGATAGAGAGAATCGACCAGCAGTTGGCTCCATTCAGGGCTGGCATAATAGTGAAGAAGATAGATAAGTCGGTACAATCCCCCCAGCAAGATTACAATGGTCAGAGGGTCTGAAAAGATATTTCGGAATTTGAATCGACGCATCAAACCAAAATAAACTCAACCACGATTTATTTCAACTGTTAAGAGGCTGCAATCCTGTTCCTATATGCATACTTCAAGACCGCCCTGCAAAATGAATCCATCTCCCTGAGCAAAACTGTGCATAAAATAAACAGTTTATATAAACAATATAAGTTACAATGCCACAATATCTTATGGCTTGGCGAGTCTGGTTCGTCCGTTCCGGATTATCTTCATTTGCATCTCCAAAATGTCCTCCTCCTGCGGCATATCGGTTGCTCGAACCTCTATCAGAAGATGCTGAGGAGAACCAAAATGCTGAAATACTTATCGAATCTCTTTGTCCTGGTCATCACTTTTTCCGCCGTTATCACCCCTTTTCCTGCGTCGGCCGCTTCTCTCTCTCCAGCGCTTTCGGAGCTGATCGATAAGAATCAGTCTTCTCCCATTGATACCATCATCTCTGTCTTGGTTTTCGCCACTCCAGAAGCCGAGACTACTCAGAAGATTAATGCTTTTGCGGAGACCTCGCGCAGTCTTGAAGCCACCCGGCTGCATGCCGTGGAAAATCTGTCGCGTCAGAATTCGGCGCTTGTTGCCGACCTGAAAAAATCGATTCAAGCTTTTTCTCCTTCGGCCCAGTTTCGGGAATTCTGGGTGGCGCCGGTTCTTCAGGTGACCCTGCCGCTGTCGCAGCTGCCGAAGATTGCCCGGCTTACTGCGGTGACCTCGATTGTCGATAATGCTCCGGTTGAATATATCGCTCCCATTGATGAACAACTCCCCCGTTTGAATAAAATCTCGACCGTCTCGACTCATCTATCAGCGCTCAATATCCCTTATCTCTGGAATAGAGGGCTGCGGGGCCGCGGACGACTGGTCTGCAGCTTTGATACCGGAGTTGAAGGCTCTCACCCGGCCCTTTCAAGCAAATGGCGCGGTAGTAAGACTTCTTACAGCGCCGCCTGGTTTGCTCCGGCGCTGACCGATACTATCCCGATCGACAAGGTGGGCCACGGAACCCACACGATGGGAATTATGGTCGGAAACGCCGCCGCCGATAGTTTCGGCGTGGCGCCTGATGCCGAATGGATTACCGCCGCCGTTATCGACCAGGGGAGAACCTTGAGCAACACGGTAGCCGATATTATTGCCGCATTTCAATGGGCGCTTAATCCCGATAACAATCTCTCCACCGTTAATGATATGCCCGATGTGATTCTCAACTCATGGGGAATTCCTACTTCTATCTTCCCGCCCTGCGACGGGACTTTTAATCAAGTAATCGATAATGTGGAAGCGGCCGGTATCGTGACAATTTTCGCTGCCGGAAATGAAGGTCCTGACCCGATGACCCTTCGGATTCCCGCCAACCGCGCCAGCAGCCCGCTCAATTCCTTTGCTGTCGGCGCTCTGGACGCCGCCAATCTCACTATCGCCAATTTCTCCAGCCGGGGACCCTCCAGCTGCGATAATACCAAAATCAAGCCGGAAGTAGTCGCGCCCGGCGTTTCGGTCTATTCATCCTACAAAGGCGGAACTTACCGCCTGATGAGTGGAACTTCCATGTCCGCCCCTTTCATCGCCGGTTTGGTTGCTTTGATGAGGCAGTACAATCCCAACGCCACTGTGGCGGAAATCAAGACCGCCATCCTGAATTCCTGCCGCGATTTAGGCGCGGCCGGAGAAGATAATAATTACGGATATGGCCTTCCCGACGCTTCCCGCATACTCAACTACCTGCCCGTGCCGCTTATGCCTGAAGTCTATCTCGCGGGGCAGGTTATCAGTGGAGACGGTATCGCCGACCCGGGCGAGACTTTTGACCTCTTCCTCCGCCTCAATATCCCGGCCGCCAATGTCGATTCCCTGTTCGCTACTATCGTCTCCCTCGATTCTCGTGCCACTGTTATCAATAGTTCTTCACCGTACTTCTTTGAGCCGGGGGGAAGCTATTCCATCAATCCATTCGCTTTCAGATTGCGCTTTGATAGCGCGCTAATTAACGGCGCCTCGATGCCGCTGGCGTTGCATATAACCTACCCCTTCGGTATGGGTATCGATACTCTTCCTCTGCAGGTGACGGTGGGACGGGCCCCTAACGGCTCGATGCTGACTCACTCCACCGCCGCCATCCAGTTCACCGTCTCCGACTTTGGACAGTTCGGCTTGGGCATAAATTCCATCTATTCCGCCGGCGGTGAGGGATTTAAATATGACGGCTCCTCGAACCTGCTTTACGAAGCCGGAATAATAATCGGCAGGAGCGCCCTGCAGCTCTCTTCTTCCGTTCGCGACAGTCTGGCGCGCGCCGACCAGTCCGATTTCATGCCGCTGACGCCCCTAACATCCTCAACCCTTTCCTCCAGCGGCGGTTTCAGCAGTTTTTCCCGTTTTGCCGACAGCGAGTCGCCTATCCCGATTCCGATTTCTGTCAATCAGACGGTACTTAGTTTTGATGAAGCGGGTGAAGAAGACTATCTGATTATTAAATATTACCTTGTCAATAATTCGCTGGAAAATATAAACGGTCTTTACTTTGGCTTCTTGACCGATTTCGACCTTTCCCCCAGCGGTGACCAGGCCGGTTTTGATTCCGATAACGGAATGGTCTATCAACTTGGCGAACAAACCGCTATCGGCATTGTTTCACTTAAAGCCATGAATGGTATATCGACGCTGGAGAACGGAGGCGCCAAGATTGGGCTTACCTCGCAGCAGAAGTTCGATTATATTAAGAGAAGCGGAACTATGATAAACAACCTTGTTGCTGCCGACTTCATGACCCTCAATTCTTTCGGTCCTTACTTCATTCGTCCCGGAGATTCGGTCGAAGTCGCTCTGGCTCTTGTTGCCGGTCATGATTTAAATTCTTTGAAATATTCCGCCAGCCGCGCCTGGGGCAGGTATCTGGGCAGCACCGATGTCAATGACGATTCCCCGTTACTTCCTGAGCAGTTTGTACTTCATCAAAATTACCCCAACCCTTTCAATCCGGCGACTACCATCAGCTTTGACCTGGTTCGTCGCTCTGAAATAACTCTCTCCGTTTACAATATTCTTGGGCAGAAAGTAACGACTCTGCTGCATGGCTCTCTTGACGCCGGTCGTCACGAAGCGCTCTGGAACGGATGTACCGACAGGGGAGAAGCAGTTGGCTCCGGACTCTATTTCTATGTCCTGAAGACCGAAACCGCCGTCCTGACCCGCAAGATGATGCTTGTTAAATAAAACTTGAATGAGAGATAACGGGAAACATACCTATAGACTGAAGTGAGGAATCATAAATGAAAAGTAGATACATGATTAAATATGCCGTCCTCCTGCTCTGGCTGGCGCTTATTTACCCTGCGGCTTACGCCGTGCCGCCGTCGCCGGAGGTTATCGAGAAGTTGAAAGCCGAAGGCATATTTGATGATTTTGTCAATCGGCTCAATGATGCCCGAAGCCGCGGTATGGATGCACCCGCCGCTATCAAAGCCAAAGACAAACTTGCCACCGATATCAATCAAGTCGATACCGTCAGAGTCCTCGTAATTCTGGTTGATTTCAGCGATAAACCGTACACCGCCGGCGCTATTGCGGCCACTCCGCCACTATTTGATTCGGTGTTATTTTCGGAAGGGAAGAACCCGAGCGGCTCCATGACGGAATACTATCTCGAGAACTCTTACGGCACATTTTTCATCATCGGTGATGTCTATGGCTGGTTCCGGATGCCGGAGCCGATGAGCTATTATTCCCCATACGGGACCAATGGCATTGGGTCCTACCCTAACAATGCTCAGCGCCTGGCTGAAATCGCGGTCGATTCCGCCGATGATTATGTCGATTTCTCGGTTTATGATTCCTGGGGGCTCGGCGGTGGACCGGATGGGAAAGTGGATGGCCTCTTTGTGGTGCATGCCGGAACTGGTTTCGAGGAATCGGGCGACGAAGCCGAAATACATTCGCATAAGTGGCACCTCAGTGTCCCACAGACAAGAGACGGCGTTGAAGTCTATAATTACACGATGGAGCCTGAAGAGTCTGACGCCGTTCCCGGGATCTCTCCCATCGGTGTCTTCTGCCACGAATATGGTCATTTTATCGGTCTGCCCGACCTTTATGATATCGCCGATATCGATAATACCTCCGCCGGATTGGGTCGCTGGTCGCTCATGGGAAGCGGCAGTTACAACAATAATTCCCGCACACCGGCGCATTTCGATGCCTTCAGCAAAATAGCCGCCGGTTTTGTTACCGAAACCAATGTGACCGGCAATCTTGTCAATGCGCCTATTCCCCAGGTCGAAACCAACCCGGTCATCTATCGGCTCTGGTCAGATGGCACCTATGGGTTGCAGTACTTCCTGGTGGAGAATCGCCAGTTAACCGGTTTTGACGCCTATCTGCCGGGCGAAGGGCTTCTTATCTATCATGTATATGATATTCTGGGTGATGCCGACGGCAACAATTCCGGTATCCCTTATCGCGTCGCTCTGGAGCAAGCAGATGGACTTCGCAATCTGGAGTTCACCTTGTACAACGACGGTGACGCCGGCGACCCCTGGCCCGGAAGCGTCAATAAGCGCTCCTTTGATGACCTCTCGGTTCCCGACAGCCGCGGCTATGGACCGACTATCACCGAGGTCTCGGTCTGGAATATTTCTGACCCCGATTCGGTAATGTACGCCAATCTTGATATCCGCTGGTCCCGTCCCTATATCGCTCTCGATTCTCTGGTTTTTGTTGATGAGCATTCCGATGGCTTCTTCGACCCCGGCGAAACGGTCCAGGTCTTTTTCTTCATCAAGAATCTCTGGCTCACCGCCGCCAATGCCAATTTCACTCTCTCCAGCAATGACCCGTCGATAAATATTAACAACCCCTCGGTATTTCGCTCTTCTCTTACGGGAGACGGCGCCTCCGCCAACAACATTTCCAGCCCGCTCAGTTTCGTTGTTCCCGACACCATCACGCCGACCTATGATTCGTTCTTCCTTGACATTTCCACCGATGGCGGAACCTATACAAATGCATTCGCGGTCGAAAAAGTAATCGGCAGACCGCAGGTCTTGATTGTCGATGATGATCGGGGCGACTCCTATGAGGATATCTATTTCGGCGACCTGTACGCCAAAAGAATTCCTGCCGATATCTGGGAAAAGCGGATTCTGGGCGCTCCCCCCGGACCTTTTATGAACAACTACCGCATGGTTTTCTGGTTCACCGGTGATACCGCGTCAGGCTATTTGCAGGCGGCCGATATTACTTCCATAAAGACCTATCTTGACAATGGCGGCAATCTCTTTCTGACCGGTCAGGATCTTGCCGATAAATTGCGGGTGCAGGACTCGCTCTTCCTTGAGAATTATCTTCACGCCCGATACGGCGGCGCCGGTTTCAGCATCTATCATGACGGCATCGCCGGCTCGCCTGTAGGCGAGGGAATCGCAGTGCGCTATTTCAGCGGCAATAATCAGATTTTCACCAGTTCTGACAAGATAATCCCGGTCAATGGCGCGCTGCCGGCGTTCAAATTCCGCAATCAGACCAATTACTCGGCGCTCACATACGATAACAATTACAAACTGGTCTTCTTCAACTTTGGATACGAGGGCCTTCAAGAGATGCCGTCGGCAGGATTCGTTCGTCGCGATTCTCTGATGAGCCGTATCATCAGTTTCTTCGGCTCCTTCACCACCGATATAAAAGACGATAACACTTCCCGGGTTCTCCCGCAGAACTTTGTGTTGCGCCAGAACTATCCCAATCCTTTCAACCCCACCACCAGGATTGACTATACTCTCAAGGCAGTCACCGGAGCGGAAATACCTAATACCAATATCAGAGTTTACAATATTCTTGGGCAGGAAATCAGGACTCTGGTGGATAGAAAAGAATTGCCCGGCAACTATTCGGTTGAGTGGGATGGCACCGACCGTAATGGCGTCCGGGTTGCCAGCGGAATATATTTTTACAGACTGACCCGAGGAGCGGATAAAGAAACCAGAAAGATGGTTCTCCTTAAATAAGCCAGCATTATTCGGCTCCTCAGCAGAAAAAGCCCCGTCCGCATCTCACGGGGCTTTTCTATTCCTCCCCTTGTCGGTTGACAACCTTTCCTTCTCCTTGTAAATTTCACTGCTTGATAAAATCGGCCGAATATTTAGTGCAGGAATAAACGCTCGCGTCTTCTGTCACCATGAACGATAGACTCATTTTAGGCCAGTACCGCCCCTCCAATTCTTTTGGACACCGGCTCGACCCGCGGGGAAAAATATTTTTTGCCCTGTTTATCATGCTCCTCAGCATTTTTACCACGTCAATCTACTTCTATCTCGGCATCATTGCCGGTGTCACCATCCTGCTTATCTTTTCCGGCATAACCGCCGCCATTATTCTGCGCAATCTCAAACCGTTTCTGATTCTTGCGCTCATCACCGCCCTGTATCATCTTATCTTTTCTGCCCGCGATACCGAAAAAGTGATGGAGATATTCGGTTTTGCCCTCACCTCCGGCGGCATCGAAATGGCGGTGTCGTATTCATTGCGAGTCCTGGTTTTTGTGACTATCGCTTTCTTTGTCTCGCTTACCACCGCCCCGGATGAATTAGCCGAAACCCTGGTCAGCTGGCTTAAGCCGTTCCGGAGATTCGGCATCCCGGCCGAAGATATCGGATTAATCGTCTTCATAGCCATGCGCTTCATTCCCGTGCTGGCGGAGGAATTCGATATGATTCGTAAAGCCCAGATGGTCCGCGGCGTCACTTTATCGGGTAAACTCCGTGAGCGGGGACGCAAACTGCTGTACCTTCTGATACCGGTCTTTCATTCGGCTCTTCGCCGGGCTGATGAACTGGCGATGGCTATTGAATCGCGCGGGTATGTCAGCGGTGAGCCGCGAAGCGCCTACCATATATTCCGCTTCCGCGCTTCCGATTGGTTATTCCTTGCCGCCGCTTTGTCCTCCGCGGCAGTTCTGTTTTTTTTGACCGGAGAATTAAGTCGACAATGAATATCAGGCTGGATATCGAATACAAGGGAACAGACTTCGCCGGATGGCAATATCAGCCGGGGCTGCCGACTATCCAGGGAGAAATTGAGCAGGCGATCAAAAAGACGACCGGAAAAGATGTCGCGGTAATCGGAGCTGGAAGAACCGACGCCGGCGTGCATGCCCTCCATCAGTTCGCCAATTTTAAAATTGAGCATTCCCTCCCGCCTGAAAAGTACAAGAATGCCCTCAATTATTATCTTCCTCGAACCATATTAATCAAAGATGCTGCTGTCGTCGATGATTCCTTTCATGCGCGGCGTTCCGCCCGCTGGCGTCACTATCGTTATCTAATTGACACCGCCAAATCGGCCCTCCATTTCGAATATCGCTGGGAAATCGCGCATGAACTTGTCTTATCCAGATTGAATGAAACCGCCTCCAAAATCCTGGGAGAGCATGATTTCTCCGCTTTCTGCACGGTGGCGTCACAGAAGGAAGAGAACTCATGCCAGATTATGCAGGCGGGCTGGCAAAATGATGGCTCCCTCTTTATCTTTGATGTCGTTGCTAACCGCTTTCTCCATAGCATGGTCCGGTCTCTGGTCGGACTGATGGTCGAAACCGCCAAGCCCAACGATTGCTTGACTTTGAAGGAATTTGGCGATATTATGACATCCGGCGACCATACGCGAATCAAACATGTCGCTCCGGCAAGAGGGTTATATTTGGCCGATGTCGGATATTGACCACAACGAAAACGAGGTTAAGAATTATGAAAATATTTATTGATACTGCCAATCTTGATGAAATCAGGGAAGCGACCGCCATGGGGGTTATCGATGGTGTGACAACCAATCCCTCGCTTGCCGCTAAAGAAAAAATGCCGTTCCGGGAAATTCTCAAAGAGATTTGCAAAATCGTCCCGGGACCGGTATCGGCCGAAGTGGTGGCGCTTGACTCCGGAGGGATGATAAAGGAAGGGCTCGACCTTGCCTCCATAGCCGAAAACATCACCGTCAAAATTCCCACCACCAAGGAGGGACTAAAAGCGATTCGGGCGCTGTCGGGTAAAGGGATTATGACCAATGCCACTCTCTGTTTCTCGCCGTCGCAGGCGCTTCTCGTGGCTAAAGCCGGCGCTACCTTTGTTTCTCCTTTTGTGGGACGGCTCGATGATATCTCCCACAACGGAATGGAACTGATAAGCCAGATTTCGCAAATCTACAACAACTATGCTTTCGGCACTGAAATCCTGGTCGCTTCAGTCCGCCACCCGCTGCATTTGGTGGATGCCGCTATGATGGGAGCCGACGTCGCCACCTGCCCTTTCAAAGTGATTGAGCAATTAATCAAGCATCCTCTGACCGATATCGGCCTGCAGAAGTTTCTTGACGATTGGAAGAAAGTGAACCAAGGATGATAAGCCGTTACACCCTGCCCCAGATGGGGGAGCTCTGGTCGGAAAAATCGAAATTTCGCCACTGGCTCGATGTTGAACTGGCGGTCTGCCGCGCTATGGCGCAGGCCGGGATGATTCCACACAGGGCTCTCAAGAATATCCTCAAGAAAGCCGACTTCGATGTCAAGCGTATTAGCGAAATTGAAGCGACAACCAATCATGATGTCATCTCTTTTCTCACTTCCGTCAGCGAATTTGTGGGCCACGACTCCAAGTATATCCACTTCGGCATGACCTCCTCCGATATGCTCGATACCGCTCTCTCTCTCCAGATGAAAAAAGCGGCAACTCTCATCGACAAGAAAATTGTCGCCGCCCTCGATAAAATCAGGAATCTGGCGCTTAAGTACAAAATGACCCCTGTCATCGGGCGCACTCATGGAGTGATAGCGGAGCCGACCACCCTCGGATTGAAATTTGCCGTTTGGTACACGGAACTGGAGCGGGGACGGGAGCGCTTTCGTCAGGCGGCCGAGGCCTGCGCAGTCGGCGCTATATCGGGAGCGGTCGGCAACTTTGCCAATATTGACCCTAAAATCGAAACCGCCGCTTGTCGTTTACTGGGGTTGAAGGTCGACAAAGTCTCCACCCAGGTTATTCAACGTGACCGTCACGGCGCTTATATTGCCGCCCTGGCGATTCTCGCCTCCTCTCTTGAGAAATTTGCCACCGAAATCAGAAATCTTCAGAGGACTGAAATAGGGGAGATGGCGGAGGGCTTCGTCCGCGGCCAGAAAGGCTCCTCCGCCATGCCGCACAAGAGAAACCCGATAACAGCCGAAAGACTGACCGGAATTGCCCGCGTTGTCCGCGGCTATTCGCTTTCCGCCATGGAGAATATCCCCCTCTGGCACGAGCGCGATATCGCCCACAGCTCGGTCGAGCGAATCATAATCCCCGACAGCACTATCATCGTCGATTACGGGCTGAAACTATTCAATGACATCCTGGAGCGGCTGGTAATCGATGAGAAAAGAATGCTTGAGAATATCTATCGCTACGGCGGAATTGTCTTCTCGCAAAGGGTGCTGTTACTCCTGACAGATAAACTCGGCAGCCGGGACCGCGCCTATCATCTGGTGCAAAGAAACGCCATGAAAGCCTACGAAGGTCCCGACGGTTTTCAGGACCTTGTAAAGGAAGACCGCGAAATCCGCCAATACCTCAGCGAAAATGAAATCGATGCCTGTTTCGACCTGGAATATTATCTCCGCAATGTCGGCAAGATATTCAA
>JBFMEF010000014.1 GCA_040753495.1 Candidatus Zixiibacteriota bacterium | reverse complement strand
CTCTTTTTTTGACTGCCCTTCGCCGGTGCCGGTAACTTTGCCGCAGGTATGAACCGCAATTTTGAAGATTTTATCATGGTCGGGACCCGACTCCGAGATGACTTCATAGAAAGGAACCGCCTCGCCTCGAGCCTGCAGATATTCCAGCAGCTCTCCCTTGTAGTTGCGGTGGTTGCTGTCGGCGACTATCTGGTCCATGCGGGAAATAATCATCTTTTGGACCACCATACGGGCGGCATTGAGGCCGCCGTCAAGATAGACCGCTCCGATAACACTTTCCACCGCATCCGATATTATGGAGCTGCGCATTCGCCCACCCGATTTCTCCTCCTCGGGCGATAACAGAATCAAATCCTGCAGCCCGGCTTCCCGGCCTATCATCGAAAGGGCGGCTTCATTCACCAGAAGTGACTTGGTTTTGGTCAAATCTCCTTCATCGAAGTCGGGGAAATTCATATAGAGATATTCGGAGACAATCATACCCAGAATAGAATCGCCCAGGAATTCCAGACGCTCGTTGGATTCAACAGCATTGCTGAGATTGCGGGAATGTGAACGATGCGACAATGCCTGTATCAGAAGGGCACGATTCTGGAACAGATAACCGAACTTCTGATACACCCCTCCGACCAGTTTTTCATCATTTGCCCCCTCCGGACTTCCGGTCAATTTCCTAAAAAACTCAATTACTCCCACGATTACAGCTGACCGTTGAATCTCCGCCCGATAATGCTGACATTATGCCCGCCGAAGCCGAAGGAATTGCTTAAGAAAATGTCGAATTTCCAGTCACGGGCTTTATTCGGGACATAATCGAGGTCGCATTCCGGGTCGGGATTATCCAGATTTATAGTCGGATGCAAGACACCGGCGCGCATAGAGAGAATGCCGGTGATGAATTCGATTGCTCCGGCGGCGCCGAGCAGGTGGCCAATGAGCGACTTGGTCGAATTTATCGGGACCTTGTAGGCATAGTCGCCAAAGACAGCCTTAATGGCTTTAGTCTCGGCAATATCACCCAGCTCAGTGGCAGTGCCGTGGCTGTTGATATAGCCGATTTCGTCCGGTTTAACATTGGCATCATTCAAGGCCGCCTGAATAGCCCGGCGAGCGCCGCCGCCATCAGGAAGCGGAGCCGTTATATGATGGGCATCGGAGGTCATACCGGCGCCGATAATTTCCGCGTAGATTTTTGCCCCGCGCGCCTGCGCCGATTCCAGTGACTCCAGAACTACAATCGCCGCCCCTTCACCCATGACAAAACCATCCCGGTCTTTGTCGAACGGACGAGAAGCCCGTTCCGGCTCATCGTTGCGGGTGCTAAGCGCCCGTGCCGAGCAGAAGCCAGCCAGAGACGTCGGGGTAATGGTCGATTCGGCGCCCCCGGCAAGCATAATATCGGCTTCACCCCGCTGAACGATTCGGAAGGCGTCAACTATGGCATGGGCTGACGATGAACAGGCTGAAACCGTGGCATAGTTGGGACCGCGGAAGCCAAAGCGAATAGATACCAGACCCGCGCACATATCTATTATCATCATCGGGATAAAGAAAGGGGAGACCCGTCCCGGTCCGGAATTGAGCAGCGTCTTATGCTGCTGCTCAAAGGTCGAAATTCCTCCGATTCCGGAACCGATGACGACCCCGGCGCGGTCAAGGTCGGTTTTGGCGAGGTCGAGGCCGGAATCATCAATTGCCAGTTGGCTGGCGCCGATGGCATATTGCTCCGACTGGTCCATCCGACGGGCTTCCTTCTTGTCCAGAAAACGGCTCTCGTCAAATTCCTTGACTTCCGCCGCAATCTGGGTCGGGTAGGCGCTCACATCGAATCGGCTTATTTTCCCCACACCGCTTCGGCCCGCCACCAGCGCTTGCCAGAAATTGCCGGTGTCGCAGCCGAGCGGAGTAACCACACCGATGCCGGTTACAACCGTTCTGACAGATTTCATGTTATCAATTCCCCTTTAGGGTGCGGCTACTTAACATGAGCCTTTATATAATTGACGGCGTCGCCGACGGAGGTAATCTTTTCGGCATCCTCATCGGGAATTTCCAGAGAAAACTCTTCCTCGAGAGCCATCACCAACTCCACCGTATCCAATGAATCAGCGCTCAAGTCTTCGACAAAACGGGCCGATTCGGTTACCTGGGCGGCATCGACGCCCAGCTGCTCAACGATTATCTCCTTTACTTTCTGTTCAATGTCTGAGGACATGGTCACACTCCTTCTTTTATCAGTTTAGCATTGCTCTCTACATGAGAAGCCCGCCGTCCACACCGATGACCTGACCGGTCAGGTAGGCGGCGTCCTCTGAAGCAAGAAACGCCACTACGCCGGCGATATCGTCGGGTGTTCCGGGCCTTTTTAACGGAATATTATTTAGAAATGCCTCTTTCGCGGCATCAGATAATTTCTCTGTCATTTCGGTGGCGATATAGCCGGGGGCGACGGCATTGACGGTTATACCGCGCGAAGCCAGCTCCTTGGCGGCCGACTTGGTCAGACCGAGCAAACCGGCTTTACTGGAGGCATAGTTGGCCTGCCCGGCATTGCCCATCCTTCCGACCACCGAAGAAATATTTATGATTCTGCCGGAGCGCTGTTTTATCATTACTTTGGCCGCCGCCTGCGTCATCAAAAACGCCCCTTTAAGATTTATATTGAGCACCAGGTCCCAGTCGGCCTCCGACATACGAAGCAACAGCGTGTCCCGGGTGATGCCGGCGTTATTGACCACAATATCGAGGGTGCCGAACCGGGTCACCGTTTCTTCAACCAGTGACGCCACATCATCAGCCTTGGTGACATCGGCTTTGACCGCGTGGGATTCAAACCCGGCGCGGCGGAATTCCTCCGCCGTTGCCGATGCCAGGTCAAACAGGACATCGGAAATGACCACCTTTGCTCCCTCGGTTCCCAGCCTGTATGCTATAGCCTTGCCGATACCTCGCGCCGAGCCGGTAACCAGTGCCGTTTTATTCTCAAATCTTTTCATAATTCACTTCGCCGCGGCGGCAACAAAATTCTGAATATCCTGCATCGTGTCAAGATTAATCATCTGCGCGCCATCCAATTCTCGTTTTGCCAAACCGGTGAGAACTTTTCCGGGACCAATCTCGATAAGAGTATCGATTCCATTATCCCGGAAATACTTCATAGTCTGATACCATCGCACCGGGGCAGTAAGTTGCGCCACCAGCAGTTCTTTAATTCTGTCCGGCTTTCTTTCCACCGTTCCCGTTACATTTGGCACCAGCCCTGTTTGCGGTTCTTGGAATTTCAGCGCCTCCAGGTATTCTTTCATACCGGCGGTCGCCGATTCCATCAGCGGGGAATGAAAAGCGCCTCCCACCTGAAGCGGAATCACTCTCTTTGCTCCGGTTTCCCTGCAAAGGCGGCCGGCTTCTTCGACCCCATCAAGCGAACCGGAAATCACCACTTGATTGGAAGAATTAAAATTCGCCGGCACAACCACTCCTTTAACAGAAGCCCGTTTGCAGATATCGACAATCTGCTCTTCCTCGAGCCCCATGACCGCCGCCATCGTTCCCGGATTCTTTCGGCACGCCTCTTCCATAAGTGTCGCGCGCCGGATAACCGCCAGAACAGATTCTTCGTAACTTATAATCTTGGTTAGCGCCAGAGAGGCGTACTCACCGAGAGAGTGCCCCGCCGTCAACGCTGCGGCAGGAATATCGTCATTCATTACCGTCAGAACCGAAAGCGAATGCAGCAGTATCGCCGGCTGCGTGAAACGGGTTTCTTTCAATCGCTCTGCCGGACCTTCAAATGAGAGTTTGGCAATATCTTCGCCGAGCCGATCTGAAGCGACCTCGTACAGCCGACGAACCCGGGCGTCCGCATCGTACAGGTCACGCCCCATCCCGACATACTGCGATGCCTGACCCGGAAAGACGATTCCAATTCTATTCATATATTTACCACCTGACCACGGCCGCCGACCAGGTCAATCCCCCGCCGAATGCCGCCATCAGTATAATGTCGTTTTCCTTTACTTTGCCGTTCCGCAGCGCTTCATCCAGCGCCAGCGGAACCGATGCCGCCGAGGTGTTGCCGTAATATGCAATGTTGAGGTACACCTTTTCCATAGGAATCCCCACTCTCTTGGCGGTCGATTCTATGATACGGATATTCGCCTGGTGCGGCACCATCAGGGTGACATCTTCACCCGTCAAGCCGGCATCTTCCAGAACCTTCAAAGAGGCGTCCCCCATCATCCGGACGGCATGTTTGAATACCTCGCTGCCGTTCATTTTTATATAGACGCGCGGGTCGCTTCCGTTAAGACTCTGATACGGGTATTTGGAGCCGCCGTCAGGAATCCAGAGAAGTTCCGCAAAGCGACCGTCTGATTTCAGAAATGTTGATAGAATTCCCCGCTCATCTTCGGTCGGTTCAATAATAACGGCGCCGGCGCCATCACCAAAAAGGACGCAAGTATTCCGGTCTTTGTAATCGGTAATAGACGAAAGCTTTTCAGCGCCAATTACCAGTATCTTGCGGAATTGCCCCGACTTTATATAGGCGTCCGCAATGGAAATACCATTCAGAAATCCGGCGCAGGCGGCGGCGATATCCATCGCCGCGGCGTTTTTCATTCCCATCTTCTTTTGCACGATGCATGCCTGGGAAGGCAGGCGGTAATCAGGCGTCACCGTTGCCACAAGAATCAAATCAATTTCTTCCGGCGCCGCCTGCGCCATATTCATCGCCTGACGGGCGGCGGCGACCGCCATATCTGACGCTTCATCTTCAGGCTTACTGACCCGTCGCTCCACTATGCCGGTACGAGATTTGATCCACTCGTCCGACGTCTCAACCATCCTCTCGAAGTCGAGATTAGTCAGTCGATGAGTTGGAGCGAAGGAACCTAACCCGGTTATTTTGCCTCTTATTTTCCTGGCCATTACTGTTTCCATTACTGCTGTTTACCATTTCCTCCCGGATGTTGTCGGCAATGCGGTGCCGCACCATTTCCATGCCGGCAATAACGGCATTCTTAATCGCCCGGGGGGAGGAGCTTCCATGACATATTATTGATACGCCGTCCACTCCCAGAAGCGGCGCGCCCCCATATTCGGCGTAATCGAAGGTTTTTCGCAGACGGCGCAAGAAGGGGGAAAGAAGTCCCGCCCCGAGACGGGAGAAGATATTTGTCTGCACCTGACGCTTGATAGAAGTGGTCAGGAATCCCTCCACCGATTCGGCGAATTTGAGAAGAACATTTCCCACAAAACCATCAGTGGCGACCACATCAACTTTGCCGTTGAGAATGTCCCGTCCCTCAACATTGCCGATAAAATTGAGATCCGAGTTGGCAAATAATTCATGCGTTTGAAGCACCGTTTCATTTCCCTTGGAGCGCTCTTCCCCGATAGAAAGAAGACCGACACGGGGGGAAGTCCGGCTATACATAAGGGAGGCATAAATAGAGCCCATCAACCCGAACTGGTACAGATGAACCGGCTTGCAGTCAACATTGGCGCCGACATCCAGTACCAGAGTAGGTTTCCCGGTAACGGAAGGAAAGAATGAGACTATCGCCGGGCGGCTGACACCTTCTATTCGTCCCAGTGTCAGTAATGATGCGGCCATGACGGCGCCGGTATTCCCCGGCGAAACAAAGGCGTCGGCCCGATTCTCCTTTTGCATCGCCAATCCCACCGCAATGGAGGAAGTTTTTTTCTTGAGGACTTCCGTCGGCGCATCGCTCATGGCGATGGCGTGAGGAGCATTTTCAATAGAGACATTTTCCGGCAATTGGTGGTGTTTTTTGAGATAATCATTGATTACCTCGACCTTGCCGACCAGAACCAGATGAAGGTTACTGCCCATTTCTTGAGCCGCCAGCAGTCCGCCTCCGACAATCGATTCGGGCGAGACATCGGCGCCCATAACGTCAAGGGCGACCGTGATGGCGCTGCCGTCATTGTTCATAAAATTATTGGAGCCGCGCTTAAATTACGCTTCTTTAGGGGTTGTTATCTGAATGCCCTTGTAATATCCGCAATGCGGGCAGATATGATGCGGCAGTTTGGGCTGATGACAATGCGCGCATTCCACCACATTTGGCGTCGCAAGTTTCCAGTGAGTTCTTCTTTTACGGCCGCGCGTGTGTGAGTGTCTTCGTTTTGGCAGTGGCATATTATTTCCTTCGCAAACTAAAGTGTCTATTCCAAAAGGTCCTTAAGCCCGTCCCAGCGTTCATCGCTATCCTCCAGCCGGCATTCGCAGGTCTCCTCATTCAGATTTGCCCCGCAATTGGGGCAAAGACCGCGGCAGTCCTCGCTGCAGAGCGGTTTCATAGGTATCGCCAGCACCAATGATTGCCGAATGGTGTCGGTCAACTCGATAACCGGCTGATGGGTATTAATATAAATCGTCTCATCTTCTGCGACCGCAACCGAGTCTATTTCCGGCGGGCCCGTCTTTACTATAAAACTGAAATCTCCCGAAAGTTCCGCCTCAAATAAATTAAGACAGCGGGAGCATTCTTCTTCCACCGGCAACCTGACCATCCCCTGGCAATAATATTCTTCCTTCACCTTCTGTATATTCATCTTCACCGTCATCAGATCACGAACCGTAATACCCGCCAGTTCGTATTCCTGGGCGTCGGCTTCAGATTCGATTGTCAGGTCGACCGGGAAGACTGTAAAGTCTCTCAGGTCTAAATTCATAGCCTACAAAATTATGCCCCCGCGGCAACAAAGTCAAGCCAAAAAAAGGGTTCCAAACCCCTTGACACTTTGAAGATTAGAGGAAATATGCCCTGGTTTAGTCCACTCTTTATTCGCCGCGCGACTGGGCTATCGCTATCCGGTTGCGCGCGCGCTCCAGCGCCCGCTCGGCGCGCGGGATATCAATATTCCCCGCCTTATCCGCCAGTCTCTGACGAGCCCGCTCCATCGCCTTGCGGGCCCTTTCTATGTCGATATTCGAGGCAAACTCGGCCGAATCCACCAGAAGAGTCCCATGATTGGCGGAAATCTCAAAAAATCCGAACGACACCGCCAGAAGCATAGTGCTTTGCGATTTGTCGCGGATGGTCAATTTCCCCGGTTTAATCGATGTTATAAGCGGCGCATGGTCGGTCAGGACGCCAAGATAACCTTCGCCCCCGGGGAGAATCACCGATGCCACCTCTCCTTCGTAGAAAATCTTTTCCGGCGTGACTATCGAAAGTGTAAACATGACTATCCGCTATTTCATCTTCTCGTAATTAGCCAGCACCTCATCCAGTCCGCCCGCCATATAGAAAGCCTGCTCCGGAATATGGTCGAGCTCGCCTTTAATCAGCTTGCCGAAACCTTTAACAGTGTCTTCAATCTTTACATACTTTCCGGGCCGACCGGTAAACTCCTGCGCCACAAAGAATGGCTGGGAAAGGAACTTCTGGATTTTGCGGGCGCGACTTACGATCAATTTGTCATCTTCGGAAAGCTCATCAATTCCGAGAATGGCGATAATGTCTTGAAGGTCTTTATATCTCTGAAGGGTCAGCTGCACCGAACGGGCAACATTATAATGCTCCTCGCCGACCACGTTGGCGTCAAGAATTCGAGAGGTGGATGCCAGAGGGTCCACCGCGGGATAGATTCCCAGCTCGGCTATCTGGCGCGACAATACCGTCGTTGCGTCAAGGTGCGAGAAGGTGGTCGCCGGCGCCGGGTCGGTCAGGTCGTCAGCCGGGACATAGATCGCCTGCACGGATGTAATAGAGCCGGAAGTGGTGGAGGTAATCCGCTCCTGCAGGGCGCCCATTTCGGTGCCGAGTGTCGGCTGATAACCGACGGCGGAGGGCATTCTTCCCAGAAGCGCCGATACTTCCGAGCCGGCCTGAACGAAACGGAAGATATTGTCTATGAATATCAGCACATCCTGATGTTCTTCATCGCGGAAATATTCCGCCATCGTCAAACCGGAGAGTCCCACCCGCAGTCTCGCTCCGGGCGGCTCATTCATCTGACCAAAGACCATCACTGTCTTGGCGATAACGCCGGAATGTTTCATCTCCAACCAGAGGTCGTTTCCTTCACGAGTTCTCTCTCCGACACCGCAAAAAACGGAATAGCCGCCATGCTCGGTGGCGATATTGCGAATCAACTCCTGTATGATAACGGTCTTGCCGACACCGGCGCCGCCGAACAGACCGACTTTTCCCCCTTTGGGGTACGGCTCGAGGAGGTCGATGACCTTTATTCCCGTCTCAAACATTCTGGTCACGGTATCCTGCTCTTCGAATTTGGGCGAAGGACGGTGGATGGGGTACCGCTTCATATCAGAGGGCAGTTTTTCGAGTTCATCAATGGGATTTCCCAGCAGATTGAAAACGCGACCAAGGGTTTTTACGCCGACCGGAACGGTAATGGGGCTTCCCGTATCGATCGCTTTCATTCCCCGGACAAGACCGTCGGTCGAAGCCAGCGCTACGCAGCGGACGATATTGTCGCCGATATGCATCGACGCTTCCACCGTAAGATTGACATTCTTTTCAGTATCTTCAATCTTAATTGCATTCAGTATCCGGGGCAGTTTATCCGAATCGAACTCGCAGTCCACGGTCGGACCAATCACCTGCACCACTTTTCCGATATTCTCAGCCATTGACTAACTCCATCTATAGCAAATTCATTTTTTCAAAATCTACCCTTTAAGGGCTTCCGCTCCCGAGACAATTTCCAGCAGTTCCTTAGTAATGGCGGCCTGACGGGCTTTATTGTACTGCAGAGTCAGGGTGTCTATCATCTCACCGGCGTTATTGGTCGCCGCTCCCATCGCAATCATGCGGGTGCCATGTTCCGATGCAAAAGAATCTGCCAGGGCGGTAATCATTTTTGTCAGCGCATAGCGGGGCATCAGTCCCGCAAAAATCTGTTCCGGCGATGGTTCAAATATATATTCAAAATGGCTCGCCCGGGCTTCCGATGATGCTGGTTTCTCGACCGGCAGATAAATCTTTTCGGTTATTCGGTACCGGACGGTCGAAAGGAACTGCGTATATATCAGGACAATCTGGTCGGTTTCTCCGTTTAAGAATCGCTGCGTAAGGAAGTCAACCATTTCGCGGGCGCGAGCATAATTCAGGTTGCCGGACCAGTCGAGATATTTGGCGGCTATCCGCCATTTGCGGCGCTTGAAGAAATCAAAAGCCTTCTTGCCGACAACGACTATTTCCACCTCTTCCGGTTTCTTGTCCTGCAGCCATTCCGAGGCGCGGCGAATCAGGTTGGTATTGAAAGAGCCGCAAAGGCCGCGGTCGGATGTGATTAGAACCAGCGTCTGTTTGTGCACCGGTCTCTTTTCAAAGAACGGGTGGCTCAATTCGCCCGAGGCCGCCGCCGAGAGATGCTGCAGTATATGGTCCAGCTTCTCGGAATAGGGGCGAACCTGAAATATCTTCATCTGCGCCTTGCGCAATTTCGCCGCCGCCACCATCTCCATCGCCTTCGTTATCTGCCTCGTGGAGACTACCGAGCGGATTCTCTTTTTTACATCACGTAGTGCCGGCATGTTGACTTACTTACTGGTGAACTGCACCTTGAATTGTTCCACCGCCTGTCTCAATTTATTGACGGTTTCCGGCGAGAGGTCCTTTTCTTTGGCGATAACATGCTCCAGGTCGGGGAAATTCTTGGAACAGAACTCAAAGAAACCCTCCTCAAAAGCCGCCACCTGAGAGACCGGCAGACTATCGAGATATCCATTGACACCGGCCCAGATGATTAACACCTGCTTGGCAAGCGACATCGGAACATACTGCTTCTGTTTAAGAATTTCCACCATACGCTCGCCGCGCGTCAGCTGTTTCTGGGTCGCCTCATCCAGGTCA
>JBFMEF010000013.1 GCA_040753495.1 Candidatus Zixiibacteriota bacterium | reverse complement strand
ATGATGATGATACTTTATGGCGACCCCAACCTCTTCCAGTAAGGTCGTTATCTCAGAGCGCAGATTGAAGGTCCGGTCTTTCGGGGGAGCGGCATGATACCCTCCCTTGTACTGCACTTTATACCCGAGGTTGCCGCTTCCTTCTCGCCCGGCGTTCCATTCCGCTTCTTCCGAATCGATAAAATAATACCCTTCCCCCGGTCCCTGATTGAAGCGGACATCATCAAAGAGATAGAATTCAAACTCCGGTCCCAGATAACAGGATGTGGCGGGAAGAACTTTCTTGAGGTATTTGTCGCAGTCGCGAAGCACTCTTCGCGGATTGCGGGAATATGGCTCAATCTCTTTTTCCACCGCCATTATATCGCAAATGAAGGAGAGAGTTGGCTTCTCAAAGAAAGGGTCGATAAAGGCTGTCTCCGGGTCCGGTATGGCAATCATATCCCCCCGCTCAATCCGCGTGAATCCGGGTAGCGATGAGCCATCCAGCCCGACCCCGGTCTTAAATAGCTCCGGTTTCAGACTGGCTACGGTAAGGGTGATATGATGCCAATCCCCAATCAGGTCGCAGAATTTGACATCGATATATTCTATTTTCTTCTCTTTGACCAGTTTGTTCAAACTTTCCAGCGCCGCCATATATCTCTCCTGTCCAAATAATGACAATCTTGTCCGTTTAATTTAGCAAATCTGCCAGAAAAGGCAACGGGGAAACAGCCCTGAGAGATTAAAGTAATATGAACTCCAAGCGTGTTTTCATCCCTTCCCCTCCCGCGGCACCACCATCACCATCTTCTCTCGCTCTACAGTCACCAGCCCCGGCTTCGCCCCCCGCGGCTTGCGCACAAATCGCCGCTCGGTATAAATTACCGGCACCGCCTTGGCGTTTTTCGCCTTGGAATGAAACGCCGCCACTGCCGCCGCTTCGGTAATCTCCTGCTTTGACGGCACAAAGTTCTTGTCCGGGAACTTCATCACCACATGCGAGCCGGGGCATTGCGCCGTATGGAACCAGAGTTCGTACGGCTTGGCATGCCCGAAAGTGGTTCGGTCGTTATCTTCGCCGCCGCGACCGACAAAAATGGTTACCCCGCTGGATAGAGTAAAGACCTTATACGGCAACCGCGGCGCCAACTCCGGTCTCTTTACCTGGGATGGCAGAATCTCTTTTATTTCGCTCTCATACACACTTGCGGCATGCTCAAAATCCGCATCCAACTCCTGAAGCATCTTATGCGTGGTCGCCAGTTCTTTTCGGGCAATTTCCAGACGCCGTCCCAGAAGTTCCACCCCCTCTTTTGCTTTCCGGTATTTCTTGAAATATTCTTCCGCATTTTCCGCTGGTGTCAGCGCCGGGTTGAGGGGAATCTTTATTTTCCCGGTTCCGTAGATATCTTCCAGCTCAATCGCGCTCATCCCTTTTTTCATTTTCACCAGGTTTATCTTCAGGAGTTCTGCCATCTTGCGGAGCTCGTCAAATTCCTGCGCCCTGAGCGCATCCTCTTCAATCTTCTTAATCTTTTTCTCAATCCGCGCCACCTGACGTCGCGCCGCTTCTATTATCTTCTCCTTTTCCTCTTCGGTTTCTTTGGCTTCTCTTCCCCACCGCACGGCGCTATAGATTGCCAGCGACAATGTCTTAAACCGTCTTGGCTCCTCATGGAGCGACTTCAACCGAAACGGATATCCCCCCTGCTTTCCATCGACCTCATAAAGATAGCCGGCGTCTCCCTTGCCGAACAGTTCCGCCAGTTCTTTCATAATCGCCACAATCCGGATGGCATCGCTCTCTTTCAGATTATCAACAAGCAGGTCAGGCGCTATTTCCGCCCGCTTAAGAATTTCCCCGGCAAGGACCTCATCCAGCCCGGCCACACTCTTCCTCAAGAGAGCCGCGAGATACTGTCCCTGATGATGTTTCAATGCCTCCCTGAATTTACTCACGTCAATTTCAAACGGATTCATCCGTTCCGGCGGTGACGGTATTTCGTATCGTTGCCCCGGCTCGAACTTTTTGTGCCGTAGTGATGCAGCTATTCGTTCCTTGTCATCCAGCAGCCAGAGATTTCCATTCGGTCCTATCGCTTCGACTACAATTGTAAATTCGATGGCGCCATTTCCCAGTTGAATTCGCAGGATACGGTCGAGCCCGGCCTGCGTTACGGATAAAACCTTTCTTCCCGATGCCGGCTGGAAAAAGGGCCAGGGTTTTTCTCTGGTGTCGATTTCGATTTTGGAACGGGGAATCAGGAAAGTGCCGAACCCTACCGGATGATACGCCAGCCCCAGCGCGCAGGTAGTCTCCTCGGTCTGAAAGAAGAGATACGCCTCCCGCTCTTTCTTATAGAAAGCGGTATCGACAAACTCCCCCCCGCTAATCTTGCTCTGCAGTTCCCGTGTCAGGGCAAATATGTGAAGCGCCGTTTGCATGATTGATACAGTAGATTTTCTTTTGCGCTCGGGCAGCCGGTCAGAATCCGCCTGGGATTTTGACAATTATATGTACTGCCATTCTAAAAGATGTCGAAACCTGAGTCGCTCGCGGCGCCCAAGGATTGATTTCGACCCGCCCGTCAGCAGACTGAGTCGACCCCTGCGCTCTGGAGTTATTCTGGCGCGAAGTCGGCAGTCGCTAACTGACGGTGGCTTTCACCAACCCCCCTCATTTCTTCTCGTACTTGGCGGTCCCTTCTTTATAGATATTCCCCCCGTGACAGTCCATTGCCACAATCGCCGGAAAGTCTTTTACGGTCAATTTTCGAATCGCTTCGGCGCCCAAGTCCTCATATGCCACCAGTTCATTCCCGACTATCGATTTGGCAATCAACGCCGCCGCTCCCCCTACCGCCGCAAAATAAACCGCCTTCTTCTCTTTCATTTTCGCCACCACTTCCGGTCCCATCTCCCCCTTCCCAATCATCCCTTTCAATCCGACCTCAATCATTCGCGGCGTATAAGCATTCATCCGGTACGAGGTGGTCGGTCCGGCTGAGCCGATTACTTTCCCCGGTTTTGACGGTGACGGACCTACGAAATATATTATCTGTCCTTTGGGGTCGAAGGGGAGTTTCTCTCCCTTGTCTATCAAATCCACCAGCCGCTTATGCGCCGCATCACGCGCCGAATAGACCGCGCCGGTAATAAGGACTTCATCCCCGATACGAAGATTCATTACAACCTCATCGGTCAGGGGAGTGGTTATCGATTTCTTACTGCTCATAATCTATCTCCAGGGCTACAAAACGATTTCTTTATGACGGGCCGCATGACATTGCGTGTTGACGGCAACCGGAAGGCTGGCAATATGGCAGGGGAAAGTCTCAATATGAACATCCAGCGCGGTGGTGACACCCCCCAGCCCTTGCGGGCCAATACCCAGTTTATTTATCTTTTCGAGAAGTTCCAGTTCCAGGTCGGCGTAGAATTTATTGGGATTTCTGCTGCCGACTTTCCGCAGCAGCGCGGTCTTGGCAAGCAGCGCGCATTTTTCAAAGGTTCCGCCGATGCCGACCCCGACTATTATCGGCGGGCAGGGATTGCCGCCGGAACGCCGCACCCTGTCGATTACGAAATCTTTAACTCCCTGAATACCATCGGATGGTTTCAACATCTTCACTTCCGACATATTCTCGGAGCCGCCCCCTTTCGGCGCAATGATTATCTTCAGTTTATCGCCCGGCACAATATTTATATGAATCACCGCCGGCGTATTGTCGCCGGTGTTCTTGCGCTCCAGCGGGTCGCCCACTATCGATTTCCGGAGATAACCATCCTTGTACCCTTGACGGACCCCTTCATTCAGCGCCGCATTCAGGTCGCCCCCGACAATCTGCGCCTCCTGTCCCAGTTCTACAAAGAGCACGGCGAATCCGGTATCCTGACACATCGGTACCGATTCGTTCCGCGCGATTTTGGCGTTTTCCAGAACCTGGTCCAGAATCCCCCGCCCCACCGGCGACTCCTCCACTTTCTTGGCATTCTCGATCGCCTCCACCACATCTTTACCCAAATCATAGGCGGCGCTCATCGAGAGCTGTTTGACCGCTTCGATTATTTTTTCGGTGCTTATTTGACGCATCTTCTAAAACTCCGTATGCTTAAAATCACAAACTTTGTCGGTGCATTTTACCGCCAGCTGTCTCTTGTATAATTCTTTAACATTCTCCATCCTTTTCTTCAGCGCCGGATGGTCGTAAAACCAGAATTCGGTCAGCGCTGATGGCTCCGGGTCGGATAAATTGAATACCGAAAGCTTATCAAACGCTGTTGCCGCTTCTTCACCGTTCACACCGGACAACTTCAATCCGTACTCATCCGACTGATATTCAAAATAACGGCTCACCCCGTTGTTAATCGGCTGGGTGATAAAGCCAAAGACGGTGATAAAGAGCAGAAAAACCGGAAGACTCGCTATATCGCCCGAATTCCTGATGCCGAAACGATTTTCATTTCTGCGAATGAATGACGGCAGAATTTTATCCGCCAGAAAACCGGCAAGAAATATCAATATCACCGCCGTAAATAAACCGTACCAGATATGATTCAGAAGATAATGCCCTATCTCATGCCCCATGATGAATCTTAATTCATTGACCGTAAAATTCTTGATGGTGGTATCATACAAGACAATTCTCTTGGTGCCAAACATTCCGGTGAAATAGGCGTTGACTTTTGAGGACTGCCTGGAGGCATCGACTTCAAAAATATCCGGATTATGAATTCCGGCTTTTTCCGCCAAATCCCGCATCGCGGTTGCCACTTCCTGATTTTTTATCGGCTCAAATTTATTGAAGAGCGGCGCCACCACCACCGGATAGATGATGATTACAAATGCCGCAAACGGTATCGCGCCAAGCCCAAAGAGAAGCCACCATTTTCGAAACCGGTTGATAAGCCAGTACAGAATCAGGATGATGACAAATCCAAAGACCAGCCCGACCGCTTCGCTTTTCAGCGATTCGCCGAACCATTCTCCGAAACTCTGATTGGAGAAACCGTACTGATGTTCAATGAGAAAGCCTCGATAGTAGCTGAAGGGAAGATTTATCAGGAAAAGGAATACCATCAGGAAGAGAAAATAAAAAAAATACATCGGGACTTTCTTACTGGAAATCTTCTCCGCCCATCTCCGAAACAGTCCCGACAATCCCAGATAGAGGACCATCAGGAAAATCGCCACCTGGATGAAAAACGAAAAAAATCGCCAGCGGCTGACAAACTTGGAGTACGATATCAGAAGTGACTTTCGCTCTTGGTTCATCGGGTACTGGAAAGTCCCGGCCGGTTCTTCAACAGAAACGGCGCCGACAACGATACTGTCACCGGAGCCGATTACGGCAGAATCCGCAATCTCCGTTGATACCGAATCTGTGGCTATAACGGCTGGGGTGATGGTAAGAAGTAGAAGAAACAGAAGCAGATAGTAGCGGCGTCTCATAGTCTTCCCTCGTAAAATTTAAGCGAAAATACCGAAAAATTGGGGCGATGTCAAGGCGGGAGGAAACGGTTGTCAGGGCAGTTTCATAAGGTCATAGGCTCCTGTTTTAGAGGGGAGGTGTGACCTGACGGAACCTTTTATGTCAGACGATAATGCGCCAGGTCTCGCTCCGACTGCCGTCGGACCTGAGACCCGCCACGATTTATGAAAGGGATTCTCAAGACCGCTCGACTCCAGCGTGAAGTGCCAGAGGAAATAGAGGGTCTTGAGCTACTTCTGCTGCCATCGGACCTGAGACCCGCCACAACTGATGAAAGGGATTCTCAAGACCGCTCGACTCCAGCGTGAAGTGCCAGAGGAAATCGAGGGTCTTGAGCTACTTCTGCTGATATAGTCCGGCAGTCGCAAATCAATTCGCCAAGCAAGGGATATAAAATATCCCTTAGTGTCATACCCGCGAAGGCGGGTATCCAGAAAGCAGCAAAACACTGCAGAAAGGTACCGCCTTCATTAGTTTACTTAGGGTAGTTTTGTCAGGTTACAGATTCGGCCAAAGAAGGCAGGCTGAATTGAATCGACAGCCAAAGTAGGTGAAGACCCTCGACTCCCGTGGATTTTTCTCCTGCAAGTCAAGCGGTCTTGACACCTTCGTCTTTCATTTATAGATATATCAGGCCCCAGTACCAACTCCCGTTGGGACGAGACCCGACATTCGCAACTCACTCCCCCTTCTTCCCCGCCACCGCAAACCCCATCTTCTCCCGAAGGGCCGAGGTAATCCCCTCCATTATATCAGCATTCTCCTCCAGAAACCGCCGCGCCGATTCCCGCCCCTGCCCCAAACGCTCTTTTCCGAAACTGTACCACGTTCCGGACTTCTCCACAACATTCTGGTCTGACGCCAAATCAAGAATCTCGCCGGAGCGCGATATCCCCTTGCCATAAGTAATATCAAACTCTGTCTCCCGGAACGGCGGCGCCACTTTGTTTTTCACTACCCGCACCCGGGTGCGGCTTCCCGTCACCTCTTCATGCTCTTTTATGGATGCGATTTTACGGATATCGAGACGAATCGTGGCGTAGAACTTCAGCGCATTCCCGCCGGTGGTGGTCTCCGGATTGCCGAACATCACCCCGATTTTCATTCTTATCTGGTTGATAAAGACCACCGCCGTTTTCGATTTCGAAATTACCCCCGTCAGTTTTCGCAGCGCCTGCGACATCAGTCGCGCCTGAAGCCCCATATGCTGGTCGCCCATATCCCCATCAATTTCAGCCTTTGGCACCAGCGCCGCGACGGAGTCAATGACTATTATATCAATCGCTCCCGAGCGGACCAGAGTCTCGGCGATATCGAGCGCCTGCTCACCGGTATCGGGCTGCGAAATCAGGAGATTATCGACATCGACTCCGAGCGCTTTGGCATAGGCCGCATCCAGCGCATGCTCGGCATCGATAAACGCCGCAATCCCCCCCAGACGCTGCGCCTCGGCGATAAAATGAAGCGCCAGGGTGGTTTTCCCGGAACTTTCGGGACCATAGATTTCGGTCACTCTTCCCCGCGGAATCCCGCCGACACCGAGGGCGTGGTCAAGCCCGAGCGAGCCGGTCGGAATCACTTCAATCGGCGCCACCGCCGAATCCCCCAGACGCATAATTGAGCCTTTGCCGAATGATTTCTCAATCTGATGAAGGGCGCTGTCGAGGGCTTTTTTACGGTCAGGTATTGCTGCATTCATTTTCCCCACCTTTCTATAGATTTAATTCACTATTTGCCAAAGAGTTAAAGGAAATTGTTTCCATTCTGACTGTCATTTCTTGAGTCTCCATAATCTAACATAAAAACCCTCACTGTCAAATCCTGTCAGTAAAAATGTGATATTGGAAAAATAGTTGAAGCGCCAGTGCGAACCGGGTATTATAGATTAGACTCGGGAAGGAGAGAATGGGGATTCATGTGAATGCGGGGAAAGGGATTCTCAAGGTCGCTCAGCCGCAGGGAGAAGAGATAGCGGAAGTCGAGGGTCTTAGGCTGTTTTAGCTGCAGGGCACCAGCCACGCGCTCGTGCCATATTCGTTCCGCGAAGCGGAAAGAATAACTAAGATTGGAAAAGAATGATGATATCTTCTGGGTTCGGTCGGTCATTCCGCCGCGGCGGGTCGATTTTGGCAGGAGCGCCCCGCTAAAGGCGGGGCTCCTGCCCTACTTCGTTCAAACAAATGTTAAAAACTTATGAAGAACTTCGACTTACTCAGATGGCAATGTAGACAGTGATGTCAGACTGACTTTCCTTATGCATCCCAAAGCCGGCCTGAATCGGATTAAGAAC
>JBFMEF010000012.1 GCA_040753495.1 Candidatus Zixiibacteriota bacterium | reverse complement strand
GTCTAAAAGGAGTCGGGTACAGATGATGCAGACGGGTTTAAGCAGAGGTTGCGTAATCTCTACCAGTCGGTAGAGATTATCACAGAATCATTCTATACAAGTTCTTGTAGCGCAAAGGAGTGATATAATGTACCTTATTCCGATACAATTGTAGAATAATGGAGAGAAAAATAGTCGTTCGACCGGATAATGCTTGACAAACAGGACAAATTTTGTTACTTTTTTCACAAATTTGAGAAGGATAATGTAGTCTATGCAGAACTCATTCATTGCAATAACTTTCCGGGTATGCTCAGTGTTTTTGATTTTAACCGCCATAGGTGGCGCTCAATCATCTGATTCCTCCCGCACGTTGGAATCTGAAGAGAGATTTATTGTCGAGACTCGGCATCGTCTGTTTCCCAATTTTCGGCAGGTCGATACAGTCGCCCTGGGAGAGGTTTTTCTGGTAGGCGAAGAGGAACTCAAAGCGGAGATTTTGAAATTCAATCCTCACCTGGGGATAACCGACAGTGGAAAGTATCTTCAGATGTCGGATACCTTATATAACCCTGCAGTTCTTGTTCGTCTCACATTGGAAGATGGCCGGGTTCAAGAGAGCTGGGGCTTTTATGTAATGGATGCCCCGCATTATCGTCGCGACAATCTCTTCGGGTTCAAACTGGTTGATTTCAAGGTCGGCGACAAGTATATAAAGTTGCCAGAGGAAAAATAAAGGCAAATCCATGACAAATCAGTTCCGGACGCGACTGCTGCGGGGAGTTCTGGGGGCGATTGTTGCAACGCTTGCTTTTGCCTCCGCCTCGTTCGCGGCAAAGACCTGCTACGACTGTCATCAGGAAGCGAAGAAGAGTTACGGCTCCCGGAGGGTGATTCATCAGCCGGTCAAGGAGCAAAATTGCGAATCATGCCATAAGAGACATGGATTTTCCCAACAGCTGATTCTCAAAGACAACAGTTCCGAACTCTGTTACAGCTGTCACGCTGAGCTGAAAGAGCCTTTCTCCGTCGGGCAAAAGCATTTTCCGGTGGAGAAAGGGGTGTGCTGGGATTGTCATGACCCCCATGCTTCCGATAAAAGATTTCTCCTTCGCACCGGAATAGAGGGAGCCGATGACCCGCTATCCTGCCTTATCTGTCATCAGACCGACCTCAAAGAGTCACTGACGGCGGAGCATAAACATCCGCCATTTACCGACCTTGATTGTGGCCGATGCCACTCTGCTCACAATAGCCCTCATGATGGCCTGCTTCGGACAGCGGCGAATGACCTCTGCGCGGAATGCCACAAAGCGACGGACCGCGCTCTCCAGGCGGCGCATAAGGACAAGAATACCGAATCGCTCCAATGTTCGGCTTGCCATTCCGGTCACTCTTCGGCAAATGCGGCGCTTCTTTCCGACAATACCCATGCTCCTTTTGCCTCCGGTGATTGCACTACTTGTCATTCTCTGCCCGACACGGTAGGGCAGGTTGCTTTTGAAGAGGGAACTACTCCGGCAGCAGTCTGCACCAATTGTCATGATGAGCAAGCGCGCGGAGCCGAAAAACCGTATCCCCATGCTGCTGTTGCTACTGACAATTGTGTTGATTGTCACGACCCGCACTCATCGCGTCATGAAAGCCTCCTTAAAAAAGCGGAGATTGAACTTTGCGCCGACTGTCATACCGATATTGTCGGCGGCCAGGGGAAAGCGCCGCATCTTCCGGCTCTGGCAGGTGAGTGCAGTAAATGCCACGAAGTGCACGGCTCCGAAAATAAAGCGCTGGTGCGCCGGGACGGCTCGGCTCTCTGTCTGGAATGCCATACCGATTTTGTGGCGCGCAAAGATTCTGCCTTGACTGTTCATGCCGCGCTCGATGATTGCCTTACCTGTCATGACCCGCATGAAGGGGTAGCCGCCCCGGTTCTCAAGACGAAGCCGGGTGACCTCTGTGTTAATTGTCACGGCGTCGACCAGACCGCATTGATGGCTCGCTCCGGGCATCAGCCATATCTGACTTCAAACTGTGTCGAATGCCATCAACCGCATTTCAGCGACAAGGCGCATCTGGTGCGGGACGGCGGGCAGGCACTCTGTCTCAAATGTCACGCCGATATCGGCACCAGGACGGCAATGGAATTCCCCCATCCACCGGCAACGGAAGATTGCCTGACCTGCCACAAACCCCATTACTCAGAACAGTTGCATCTTCTCTCCACTCATGAAGAAGAACTCTGCGCCAGCTGCCACGACTATGATGAACTTCAAATCAATCAGAATTTCGCGCATACTCCGGCGCAGGAAGGGGACTGCACCGGTTGTCATAATCCGCACGGGGCAACACGGGAAAACCTGCTCACAGGACGGATTACGAAAGTCAATATTGATGGCCGAATGGTGGGACGGGTGCCGCATCTTACGGACAAATCATCCGACCTCTGTTACACCTGCCATGATGACCTCGCCGAGAAATTCCGTCGGCAGGGAGTGCATAAGCCGGTAGAGGAAGGGAAGTGCGACGCCTGTCATGCGCCGCATGGTTCGTCTCATTTTGCTTTTGTCAAAGACTCAGCCTCGGCCCTTTGCGGCAGTTGCCATACTCTGAACGATTCGCTGGCGGCAGCGCACGACAACTATGACTTATCTTCCGCCGACTGCCTCGATTGCCATAATCCTCATATTTCAGAGAAGCCGAAATTGCTGCGGGCAGGTAATCATCCCCCTTACGAAACGAAAGATTGCGAGGGATGCCATACCCAAGGAAGCGACGGCAAAATCCAATTGGCGGCCGATGTGAGCGAACTCTGCCAGGTATGTCATGACGGCGTAACTGCCGATATGAGCAAGAAACATCAGCATGCCGCTTTTGCCGGAGGCGATTGTCTCACCTGCCATGCCGCCCATGCTTCCGACCGGCAGAAATTGCTGCGCGCTGAAGATAACCAGCTTTGCTTTGGTTGTCATGGCGACCTGAAAGATTTGCGCCGACTGTCATCACAGCATGAGCCGTTTCATGCCGGAAAATGCCTCGATTGCCACGAACCGCATGCCTCCGACAACGCCGGGCTAATAAATAAACCGAAAGAGACCTTCTGTCTGAGTTGTCATGACGATGTGAAGAAGGAACTGAACGCAGGTCCAGCTCATAAACCACTTCTGACTGGGGAATGCGGCGCCTGTCATTTGCCTCATGCCGGTAAGAATGAGGCTCTCCTGGTCAGCAATAAAGAGGAGCTCTGCGGCAAATGTCATGATTTGAAATCGACAAAGATAACTCAAGCGCACAGCGGTTTTGATGTCTCTGATGCCGATTGCCAGAGTTGCCACGCGCCTCACGCCGGAACTAAAAACGTTCCCGGACTGCTTCTACCCCAGGCGCATCAGCCATTCAGCGCGAAAGAATGCAGCTCCTGCCATCAGGGAACAGTGGCAACCAATCTGAATAAATCTCCCAAACAGCTCTGCCTTGACTGCCATAATGACTTTGCGCCCCAGATGGCTCGCGCTGTTGTGCACGAACCGGTGAGAAGCGATGACGGTTGCACCGGCTGCCATTCCCCGCACGTGGGATTCGGAAAGAGCCTGCAGATTAAAGACGGTTACAAGACCTGTTTGACTTGCCATAATGGCTCCGAATTCACCGGCAAGGTGCGTCACCAGATCGCTTTTGAAGACTGCGGTAATTGCCATCAACCGCACAGCGCCGATTACAAGGGGCTGCTTGATACCGAAGATATTATGGCTCTCTGCTCAACCTGCCATCCTGACACAAAAAAGACGCATTACCATCCGATGGGCGAAGGGGTCACCGACCCGCGCACAAAAGATGTGCTGGACTGTGTCAGTTGCCACTCGCCGCATTCCAGCGAATATAGTTCGATACTGATTGCCGATAAAGACCGGAAACTTTGTATTGTCTGTCACGGCGTTTCGATGCACTGATGAGAATAAAAACTGTTTCTGCATTTACTGGCGCCTGCTTTGGGACATTGTTGATGCTCTGCTTTTTGGGCATGGCAGCGCCGTCATACTCGCAGCTGAATCCGATGGAATGGAAAAGCGCCGCCTCACGCTACAGCGGATTCAGGCCATCACATCTGGCGCTCTCTCCCACCGGAGACCGGATTGCCCTGGCCGATAACATCACCGGACGAATCCTGGTCATTGATTACCGCGGCGAGGTTCTCTGGGGGGCAGGGGAAAATGTAAAAATCGAGCCGCCGCTGACCGTTGCATTTGATTCTGAAAATGAGATATTGTTCACGGCCGCCAATACGTCACTGGTATTTAAGTGCCGGGAGAATGAGCCGCAGAAAATCGACACGGTGGCAAATCTGGAAGAAGTCTTCAAACGCAAAATCTCCGTGAAACAGTTGGTCAAAAGACCAGGCGGGGATTATCTTATTCTGGATGATAAATCCGGTTCGATTCTTCGGGCCGACAGCAGCTGGGAGGAAGGTCAGGTTCTGATATCAGGCGGACAGGGAAGAGGGAAATTATGGGCGCCATCGCTTATGACGGTTGATTTTTCAGGCAAGATTCTCGTTACGGACCTTAAGAATTATCCTCTCCAGGTCTTTGACGGCAATGGAAAATTCTTGTTCTATGGTGGATGGGACAAACCGGGTCTGGAGCGCGGATGGGAGGCAACAGCGGTGGCGGTCGATCGGACTGAGAGAATAGTTGTCGCCGACCGCACCAATTCGCAGTTGCGGCTCTATGACCAGAGCGGCCGAGAAATTAATCTGTTGCCGCTGGGATATGCCCCCGCCAGCATTGCGGCAATGACTGTTACCGCTGCGGGCCAGATTTATATGATTGATGAATTCCGCGGACTTCTGAGCGCCGACTGGGAAAACTGAGGAAACCGTGCGTTATTCATTATTGATATCAGGCTTTCTTCTGATCTTCGGCAATGCTGCTTCCGGGGGGAACTGGCATATCGGAACCACCTCGCATTGCAAGGACTGTCATCTTCAGCATTCGACCGAAGAAGGACTGGAACTTCCCGGCGGACCTTATTCCTATCTTTTGGTGAAAAGCTCGGTCAATGAGCTCTGTCTCTCCTGTCATGACGGTTCCGACCCGACGGCGCCGGATGTCTCGCATCCGGTGGAGATGTACAGCGGCACTCTCTCGGGAGAGAGCGCCGCCGGTTTCTTCCGGGATGGGGGATTGTATGATTCGCACAATCATACACTCGGTATCACTGTGACAACACCGCTTCAATCAACGGCAAAATCGAATACCCTGACCTGCGCCAGCTGTCATGCCGTCCATGGGAACAGCAACTATCGGAATCTTCTTCACGACCCCGAAGATGTGGGCGATTCTTTGATAATTGAGGAGGGGAAAGAGGTGCTGACAGGACGTCTGCCGGATACCCCTCCTACATCTGCCGGCTCAATCGCCGCCTATGAACGCGGAAACGTCGGTTACCGCTCCGGTCTGTCCGAATGGTGTGTCAGTTGTCATGATATATTAGGGATTAATGAAAGCTCGGTACCTCCGGCGCATTTCAACGGGCATCCGGACCGGGTCGCCTTGAATCAGTTTGTCGGAGACCTGCATGCCGACCCGCAACACTGGATTTCCGGCGTCGGCGAAGGATTCGACTTGACCGCTGGCGGTATCCGGCGGGTTCCGTTCGAATCCCCTTTGGCGACCGGATTTGCGGCATCACTACTTCCCTCGTCCGGAGACCGGGTATTCTGCGGGAGTTGCCATAAGGCTCACGGCGGAAACTACGCTTCCTCTTTTCTCTGGCCCTTCAAAGAAGGAGGCGCAAGTTTCAATGCCGGATGCCAGCAGTGCCATAACAAATGATATTCTGAGTCTTTATGAAAACGGCAGCCAAATTCGTCATTATTATCACGGCTCTATGCGGGGTCTGGAGACTCTCCGGCGCCGACGGCACCTATAGTCAGTCGCCTCACGGCTCCTCTCTGACTGGAGTACTTCGAACCGGCGACTATCCGAGAGGAAGTTGTGCCCAGTGCCATAAGGGACATGATGGCGGCAACGGTTATCCTTTCGGGTTGTTTCAGGAGAACTCCAATCGCTTATGTTTCTCACAATCGATGGGGGGATGTCATGCCGACCGCCCGGCCGGAGCCACCTCCGGTTATCCGGCGCAGGAATCGGACCGGATGCCGCTTGGCTCCAGCGATCCCGGATACTTTGAATTCAACAGCGGCGGCATTAGAGTTCCCGGAACCCACCATTTGGTGCGCTGGCCCGGACAGATTATCTGGGAAAACACCGCTTTTTCCTCTCATTACAGCGACCCCGACATGCCGCTAAAAGATGCCCTCGGTTTTGGTTCCTGCGACAACTGTCACGATGTGCATGGCGGCAGCGCCCGGCATGATATGCTCGATACCACCTACTCGGGCATTGTCGGGTCTCAGACCGGCTTTACCACCGAAAACTATCTTCTCTGTTTCACCTGTCACAGTGTCAATGGACCGGTTGGAATGGATGAATCCTCCCGTTATATTGCCGACTATTACGACCGTTCGGTTAATCCCGGAACAAGAACGGGCCACGGGTTATCGCACGGCGGTTCCTTTGTGCCATCCGGCGCCCGACTCCCTTGCTTCGACTGCCATAACCCGCATGGCTCCGAAGGGTACAACGGTCAGGGTAGCAACGGTTATCTGCTCAGCGACCAGCGCCCCGGCTGGTATGGCTTAAACAATATTAAAGAAGATAACATCCAGGTGCGACGATTCTGTTTTGGGTGTCATCCCTCCAGTGACGGCCAGGGGGGAGGCTCCGTGGAAGGGATTACCCCGCGGCCGCTGCCAGGCGAAATTCCGGACCACGCATTCAACGGCGCCCGCCACTGTTATGACTGCCATGGGCGGGACTATTCAGGACCCAATGCCAATAATGTACATAATCCGTCAGAGGGTGAGAACTGATGAATCGTCGGCCGGCTGTCGGATTGTTACTCCTGATATTGCTGTTTGCCGTCAATACAGCTGTAAGCGGGCGTCTATACGGAAATGTCGCTTTCTACTATCAGCATGTCGACGAATCAAACCAGATTGAGCGTCAGGATGACCTGACCCGCGAGAGCATTCTTCTCAATTATGAGGACGACCTCTTTGTCAAGAACTGGATTCGTCTGGCGGCAAATCTTGACCGACAAGAATTCTCCTACACCAATTATCATCAATTCCGCCCGATATTTTATTTCGACCTCAAAAGTTACGGCTATCTTCTCAATTTCAGCTACTCGCCTTATCGCCGGTTGACTACTACTCCGGCCGGCGGCGAGCCATTTTATCTCTATTATCGCAACTGGAGAGGCGGATTGCATATCAATTATCCGGATTATCCCTCACTCAGCCTCATCTTCAATCAAACCGGCAACTATGACAAAGAGGTTATCAGGAGATATGACGGACGCAGCCGCAATTTCGTGGCGGAATCGATTTATCAGAAAGGGGCAGTATCACTTCGCGCCAACTATAACAACTTGACACAGTCGAATTTCCTCCCGGGAGGAAAAGAAACTGTGACGCGGACATACTCCGGCTCGGCCGGCGTTACCGAGATGCTGGGGAGGGTCGGGAATTTTTCTGCCACTTATAATTATTATCAGACCGACCGTCTGGTGGACGATATCCGCAGCCAGCGCTCCCGGACGCATTCCGCTACCGCCTTATTCAGCAGTTATGAATTCAAGAAATTGAGTCTGAGCGCGGCATATTCGGGAAGATTTATCGAGGTGCTTGAACGGGCCGGCGAGCTTGACGCCGGAAATCAGAATATTTCCGCTCAGGCCGGACTGGCGCCGACCGGATATCTCAATTTTCAATTGACCAAGAGTTACCAGATTAGTGATGAAAGCGGCGGGAACCGGATTGTCGAATATATTTCTTTTGGCGCCGGGCTGAGCCGTTATTTTCGAAGCGGTGTCGACAGCCGACTTAGCTTCAACCGCACCGTCTATCAGCAGTCTGACCGGCTGATTACCTTGACCGATACTGTCGGCAATACTGTAGCCGTTATCGATAAGAGCCAATACGCTCTGGACAATTACTTTTTCTCTTTCAGCTTCAAACCTTACTATTATATGCGAACCTATGTCGATTTCTCGGTAATGCATAACAGCGACCCGATCGACGACAACTCCCGGTACCAAAGCAACGGCTCGGTCGATACGAGGCTTACCATAAACCGCAAGATGGAAGGACGGGTGGGATTTACATCGCTGTACCAGGGGGCGAAGCTTCGTTTGGGACGAAGTTACTCTCAAAATTTCAATCTCGGCTTATCCTATAATCCCCGTCCCAATCTGAACTTGAATCTTACTTATATCTACAGCGAGTTTAATGTCGGCAGCCGCAACAGCAGCGGCGCCTGGAATGGATATATCAGTTACAGTTTCCGCCGGGCATTCAGCTTCTATTTTGCCTTCAACAGTCAACGCCAGGCAAGAGAAGAAGCCGCTGGCGCCGGTCTGCCATTGGCAGAAAAAGTGACCCGTCCCCGGACCTTCAATCTCGAACTGGTGACATATTTGAGCCGCCAGATAACCCTGATTACCGGCTATCTGTACAGCCGGACAGAGTATCAGGCGGAGGGAAGAGCAATCAACAGGTCGCTTCAGATGAATTTGAATATAAAAATATAGAAACAGGTTACATAATATGAAAATCTCAATCTTGTTCCTGCCGCTTCTCTTGCTTCTATTGTCTTCGTGCGGCGGGTATCGGGTCTATGTCAATGAAGAGGCTGATTTTGGTTTCTACAGCCGGGTCGGCTTAATGACTTTCTCGAATTTAAGCAGCGATAACAACGCCGGAGAAAAGGTGACCTCCAGTTTCCGGACGGAACTTCTCTTTCTAAAAGATATTGAAGTCGCCAACGCCGGTGACTTCTCGAAAGCAACCAGGGCAGTGATAAAAGAGATGCCGCTAAATTTACCGGAATCGTTTTCAAGCGAGGATGCTATAGCCATCGGGCGAGAGGCTAAGGTGGAGGGGATTTTTGTCGGCGCCGTGAAAGACTACGGCATGGTCCGCTCGGGACAGACGGAATTTCCGCTGGTCTCTATAATTGTTCGCTTCATTGACTGCCAGACCGGAAAAGTAGTCTGGAGTTTTGAGCAGACCCAGAAAGGGGGACCGAAATTTCCGGTCTTTTCTTTCGGCGAAACCCATACCCTCGGTGAAATGACAGCCAAAGTCTGCCGCGAGGCGGTTAGGGCATTTGCCAGGAGTCTGAAATGAACCGGGGATTGATGCGGGAAACTATGTCGCTGATGCTGGCGGCGGCGATTCTTTTCTCTTTAGGGGGATGCGCTACCCAGATGGTTGCCAAGAAGAGGATTGAAGAGAGGTTCCCATCGACCTCGCGAGTGGCGGTAATCCCTTTTGAGAACCTGAGCGGCACGGAGAAAGCGGCGGAGAAGATAACCGATTACTTCCAGACCATCATGAAAGGGATTAAGAAGTTTGAAACCGTTGAGTACGGAGAGACTTATGACCTCTTGCGGCAGTTCCGGGTGCGCTCATCTACCCAAATTACTGAGGCGCAAATCGATACTCTCGCTTCCCGCTTAGACCTCGACTTCATCCTGACCGGCGCCGTGCTGGAATTCGAGGAATATGACAACAGTTACCTGGGGCGAGTCCCGCAAGTTTCCCTTAATTGCCGAATGATTGACTGCCGCAGCAAGAAGACCGTCTGGGTAGCGACTAACAATGGTCGCGGCGACCGGGGTGAGGTTGCCTTCGGTATCGGAGCGATAAAATCAGCAGAGGCTCTTGCCCGTCAAATGGTCGAAGAAGCGGTTCAGGACCTGACAGCGCTTTTTGATTAGGCGGTTTATGCGCGGCTCAAGATATTTATATCTGCTTCTGCTTCTCGCGCTCTTCTTGATAATTCCCAAAATATCGGAAACCGGCGACATCGCTTCGCGGATAACTTTTGATGCCATTACCTTCGACGATGGGATGGGGATTAATCTGCGGAGCCCACGCGCTATCTTTTTTGATAAGCGCTCCGGAGAGCTGACTGTAGCCGATGCCGGCAACAACCGGATTTTAATCTATGACCGGAATCTAAAACCGCTTTATTCCTTTGACCATTTCGTACGGGACCGCTATACCGGTATGATTATAAAGGGGGAACCGAAAGCGGTGGCGGTGAACAGCCTCGGCGAGATTATTGTCATCGATAACCTGGTTGAATATCTGGAAGTCCTTGATTTCCGGGGGACACCGCTGGAAAAGCTCACGGTGGGGCAGATTCTTGGTGATAGCGCGGTCAAAGCGCGCCCGGAATGCCTGGCAATTGATGTCGCTGACAATCTCTATCTCGGTGTTACCGGCAATATTACCGCCTTATTAATGCTGGATAAGAATCTTAAATTGATTCGGGTGATAGGCAAAAAAGGACCGCTTCCATCCGAACTGAATACAATTCTTGCAGTTACCGAAAGTGACGGGCTGCTGTACATGACCGACCTTTATTCCGTGCCGGCAATCAAGATTTTTGATACCGCCGGCAACTATATCTCAGGATTCGCCGGGCATGATATCGAAGAGCCCGACCTATCGCTTCCTTCCGGAATTGCCGTCTCAAAAGACTCCATTGATGGCACTCTCATCTGGGTTACAGACGGTCTCCGACAGGTTGTCAAAGTCTATAATCCCGAAGGGGATATGCTCGTTCAGGTGGGGGGATTTGGGTACAAACTTGGTGAGTATCAATATCCTGCCGGCATCGTATTTTCAGGGGATGGGCACTTTTTTGTCTCTGAGAAGGTTGGCAACCGGATTCAGCGATTCCTGCTTAAGTGATTCATATATAAAACCTTACATTAAAGTAATCTTTATACTGAAATTCCATAATGGGGGCGCAAATATTATTAAATTTGTCCAATTTTGTGCTTGACAAATCAGGACTATTTTGTTATTCTTTTCACAAGGTAAAAATTAGGTTTGATATCAATAAGAGACAAATTTACTCGCTAATTACAAGTTCCTGAATTCGAGCAGCTTAATGAGACCGTTACCGACAGCAAACGACATCAGACATTACCAAACGGTCTCATATCTTTACCCCAGAAAAGGCTAATTGTGGCAGGAAAGGTTGCAAATGAAGCGAAGGAAACTCAATTAAGAGAAGAAATGTCGATTCAATCTTGTATCTCAAAAGGAGAAATTATGGAACGGAAAGATTTCGGAATGAAGAATATCAAAATGAAAGGAGGTGAAATGAGAAGCACAATGAGGAAGGTACTTTATCTCTTAACTGCTTTAGTGGCATTAGTGATGAGCAGCGCTATCGCCGGTGACTATCATACGGGGACGACACTGGCTTGTCAGGAATGCCATGTTATGCACTATAGCCAGACGCACGGCTACAATGCCAATGGCACCGGCATTACGGTAGATTTGGGCACCGATGGTCCTTACCACTACCTGCTGAGAAATCATATTAATGACCTTTGCCTGACCTGCCATGACAATCAGTCGTTTGCTCCTGATGTTCTCGCTGAGAATGGCGGAGCGCTTCCGACTAACGGTCGTCAGGCCGGCGCCCTGAATCGCGACAATGTCGCGCCATATTTTGACGCTACCGGTCATACTCTGGGAAGCACCGACGCCGCTCCCGGCGGGAACTGGTCAAACCCGGATGGTCTCAATTGCATCAACTGTCATACGCAGCATGGCCGTGGCAACCCGGCGCCGACGGGCGGAGTTTCTACCAGCGCTTATCGCAATCTTGCCTTTAATATTACCGGCACCAATACCGCCGGTGTCTCTTATGCGGTAGGAACCAACGACCTGGGTAGAGATGTATTCGAGCGTTCGGCAAGCTATGGCGGCGACCACTACGACATTCGGAATGTTGATTTCAACGAGCCGAATGCCGCCGTTTCCGCTTATGGTGACTTCTGCAAACAGTGTCATACCAATTTCCACGGTTCGTCAGCTGACGCCAACATGCGCAATACCGCCGGCACCGCCGGTCAGGAATGGTATCGTCACCCCACCGCCGACGCCAATATCGGCGCACAGGGTGGTGGACATTCCAGTATCAGCCGCGCTTTCGGCGCTCGCGCCTATCGGGTGCAGGTTATGTCTCCGACCGGCAACTGGGGAACCTGGGGAACCGCTATGGGAGCATCCACTCCGACAGATTTGACTCCGTCCTGTATGTCTTGCCATAAGGCACACGGCAATACCCGCGCTTTTGGTCTGATTTGGGCGACCGGAGCGGCCAACTATGGCGAGAATGGCGATGGCGCCAACTACAAGGCTGTCTGCGGACAGTGCCACGTTCAGGTTACTCTGTAATTTGGTTTATATACTCTCTGAGGGAAGGAACCTCTGGCTCCTTCCCTTTCTTTTTATCCTCGATTTATAAATCCGGACAATCAGCAAAGTGTATAAGGCAATATCAATGGAAAACCCGGCTTAATTGAGCCGGGTTCTTATCAGAATACTGATAATTTATTAGCGGCAGACAGGAGCCGGTCCCTGCTTATATAGATACCCTATGATATAAGTGGCATCGAGAATACCAATTTTGCCATTGCCGTCGGCATCGCCGGCGGCAAAGGGTTCAGGCGGTAAACCACTGCGATAAAGGTACTGCAAAAGGTAAGCGACATCGAGAATATTCACCAGGCCGTTGCCGTTGGCATCTCCGCAAAGATAAAGCGGTTCCAAGGCGATATCGACACGAGTGGCGCTGTACGGCGCCACCGTTACTGAATGGACAGTATCAGGGAAGTATCCATCAGCGCTGAATTCAATCTCATATGTTCCCGGGAATATCATTCGGTGGTAATTGCCGACCGCCGGATCGGTCCGGACTTCAGAGCTGTCAAAATCATGTGATAAGATTCTCATTTTGCCATCAAGCGGCAACCCGGTCGAAATATCAGTAACGATTCCCCGAATGCCGTAAAGCGAATTCTCCAGCCAGTCCAGAAAGGCTACCTGGTTATAATCCCAGTGAGCCGGCAGGAGCGCCGGATTGAGAAGTTTGGTTCCAGAAATCTCGATAGTTACTTCCCGGCAGTGATGCCACCAGTTCATAAAATCCTGTCGGCCGCCGTTCACCTCGTACCAGGCGTATCCATTGGTTATTCCATCCACCAGGTCATTCATATACCCGACCGGGCTGTAAGCCTGGGCGGTCTCGGCGTACTGGCGGCAGACATAGACATACCAGTCATTGTCTGGATGCCACCGGGGCCAGGTATCCCAGGGGTAGTTGACCACCTCAATACCGCCATGAAAATTCGCCGAGATGACAAAGTTTCTCGCTCCTGCCAGATTCATCATAACTACCGTTTCCGGTTGCCAGACACGGCCATCCGGGTGGTCGCCGTTCTCCGGATCGGGAAAATTCCGGTTCAAATCGACGCCATTGGCGTTCCCGCGAGTCGCCGAATAGACACTATTGTTGCCGCCGGCATAGGTGCCATCCGGGTTGGCTAACGGATTAATCCAGATATCGCAGCTGTCCACCAGACGGGTGACCAGAGAATCGGCGCCATAATTACTCAACAGATAATCAATAAGCCGCAACATCAGAACATATCCGGTAAGTTCATCACCATGAATGGAACTGGTGTACATCACTTCCGGCTCATCTTCTTCCGCGCCGACATTGTCTGAGATACGGGCGAAGAGTATCTGCCTTCCCTGGAGCGATAACCCGGCATCATAGATGGTGCAAAGATTGGGGTAACTGGCGGCGAATTGGTTCATCATATCGACATAAGCGGTGTAGGTGGGATAGCTGTCCCAGTCGAGCATTTCCGCCGGCAAGGCTGTCATCCTGGGAACCAGAAGTTTTCCCGGGTGAGGCAGGAGGGTGTAGGCAAGATTCAGCTTCTGGAAGGCGCTCATTTCCTGCTCATTGGCGTAGGCATAGACAGTATCACCTCTAACATTATCAATGGAGACAATCCTGGTCAGCGACGCAATCTGTTCGCGGGAATCGACTGTAAATTTAAAGTAGTATTCTGTGGCGGCGGAAGATGGCGTTGACGCCAATATCAATAAAGTGACAAGCAGGGGAAGGAGCCCGATTTTAAGTCTCTGCTTTCCTGCCGCTGGAGAAGGAATTGGTGCCTTCAATTTATCTCTGTAACGATGCGCTGTCAATTCCTCTAGATTCTGCAGTAAGGTCGAATTATATTTTCAGTATACTTCAAAATGGATAAATGTCAACGAAATGTTTGATTGAACATAGCGCGATGACCGCGCAGAAGCAAAAAGAGGAAGGGAAAGAAACCCTTCCTCTTTGCAGTTTAGTCGCTTGACGGTTTACAGAGTCATCATCACCGCGGAGTAGGGGGTGCCGGCCGCGGCGGCAAAATATGAGGCTCCTCTTTAATCTTTTTATTCAAGTACTCCAGAGCTTGAAGAAGCTGGTCATCATATCCGGCGACCAATCGTTCCGGCAGATTCTCCACTTCCATATCCGGCACGACTCCCACATTCTCCATAATCCAGTTTCCTTTGAGGTCATAAATGGAGAATTCCGGGACAGTGCAGTAGCCGCCGTCAAGAAGAGAGGGGAATCCGCGAATACCGACCACTCCTCCCCAGGTCCGTTTGCCCATTAAGGGTCCCAATTTATATTCTCTGAAGAAATAGGGGAAATAATCGCCGTCAGAGCAGGAGAACTCATTGGTCAGTGTAATCATATGGGCGTAGATGCCGCGCGGGGCTTCTTTGAAGTTGCGCGATGCCCCCATCGCCCGCAGTTCCTGTCGCAGCCTTTGCAGAATCAGAGTCGAAACAAATCCCCCGCCGTTGTACCGGACATCGATTATCAATCCTTCCTTGCGTATCTGGTGGTAGAACATTTTCATAAAACGCACCAGCCCGAAAGTATCCATATCGGGAATATGGAGATATCCGATTTTTCCGCCGGATACGGAATCGACATAGCGACGTCGCTCTTCCACCCAGTTATAATAGCGAAGGATTTCTTCCTCGGCAATCGGCTTGACGGTGACTTCACGGGCGCCGGTCATATCGGGACGATTATTCACTGTCAAAGTGATTTTCTTGCCGACCATATTCTCCGTCAAAGAATAGGGGTCAATATCGCCGGTTATCGGAAGGCCGTTTATCGCCAGCAAGTATTCTCCTTCCTTAACATTCACCCCGGGATCACGCAGGGGAGAGCGCAGCTGCTCATCCCAGTTTTCTCCCTGCAGGATACGAGCAATCTTGATACGGTTCGATGCTTCATCAACTTCGAAATCGACCCCGAGTAGCCCGATTCTGCTGGGTCTGACCTGCGGCATCTCGCCCCCGCCGGTGTAGGTGTGCGAGCAGCAGAGCTCCCCAATCATCTCGCCTATTAGATAGGTCAGGTCGTAGCGGTGCTGGACAAAGGGGAGCATGGCGGCGTAGCGGTCATGCATCTTCTTCCAGTCAACGCCGTGCATGTTGGGGTCGTAAAAATAGTCCCGTTGCAGACGCCAGGCTTCTTTGTACATCTGATTATACTCGACCAGATGGTCAACTTTCATCTCCATCCGGGAAAGGTCAACCCGCTTCTCCTCTAAGTCAGCTTTCTTGCCTCCGGTTTCGGTGATGAAGAAGTCGTTCCCTTTCCGAATCATTATCTTATCGCCTTTGGCGGTGAGAGAATAATTGTTCAGCCCGACCGCAAAATCGGAATCTTTCTTCTCTTTCAGGTCATACTTGTGCAGGACCGTCTCATCTTTTCCAATTCTTCCCTTCAGCCCCGATAGCGGAAATGAAAAATAGAAGACCGCCCCCTTAATCGCCGCGATGCCATCATATTCGCCGGCGGGAAGGTCGAAGGCGACCTGACGGCTGTAGATGCCTTCAAAATCAATTTTTACTTCTACCGGTTTTTCCTCCGGTGATTCTTCTTTGCCGCCTTTCTTGCCTTCCTTGGGCTTTTCATCTTTCTTTTCCTCGACAGCCTCTTCTTCTTTTGGCTCAAAAGGGGATTTTTCATCGGCCGATAGAAGAATCAGGTACAGATTGGTAATGGCGTTATTGATGGAGAAGAATTCGTAACTGCCCAGCATCGGATTGAAATTCCGCTCCGAGAGGAAATACAGATACTTTCCTTCCGGGTCGAAAGCGGGAGCGTAGTCGTTTGTAAATCCGGGGGTAATCTGGCGGACTTTGCCATCGGCAAATGAATAGACAAAGATAGCCATGATATTATTGTCCAGCGTCTTATTATACGCCAGGAATTTGCTGTCGGGCGACCAGACATAATTGCGAATTTCATTCCGCTCCGACTTGTCGATTCTGGTCGTTTTCCGGGAAGCGATATCGATGTAGTATAGATTCAGTTCCTTGTCGGAAAAGACCAGCATTTTGCTGTCGGGTGACCATTCCGGCGTAAAGCGTCGGCAATGCCCGTCGTTGGTGAGACGCACCTTCTCTTTTCCGTTGGTTGCGACCAGGTAAATCTCGCCCTCGCCGTTCTCGTCAGAGATATAAGATATCCATTTCCCGTCTGGCGACCAGCGGGCGGCGCTTTCCCGCGCCCCGGAGGTCTGCCCGGTCAGATTGCGGGTTTCTCCTTCCTTTGCCGGCACCGTGAACAGTTCGCCGCGAGCGACAAAGAGACCCCGTTTGCCATCCGGGGCGATATCAAAATCAGATACTCTGTCGGCAAGTTTGACAAATTCGGGGCGGACGGTATGATGGTCAGTAATAAGATTGACAGTCACCTTGCGCAACTGCTCTGCCGGAAGCTCCAGCAGATGAATATATCCGCCGTTCTCAAAGGCTATGGCGTTATCGCCGAGGCTGGGCCAGCGGACATCATATTCGGTGAATTTCGTGACCTGGCGAGTCTCTTTGGTTTTGGTGTCATAACAGAAAATGTTTAAAGTTCCGGTCCGGTCGGAGTTGAAATATATTTTGTCGCCGTACCACATCGGCATGTTGTCGGTGCCGACCCAGTCGGTTATCTTTTCCGAGCTATTGTTTTCGAGGTCATAAATCCAGATATCCTGCGCCATCCCTCCCTTATATCGCTTCCAGGTGCGGAAGTCTCGGTAGATTGGGCAATAAGCGACTTTCTTGGAATCAGGCGAAAAACTGGTGAAACCAGCTACCGCCATCGGAAGCGGGCGGGGAAGGCCGCCGCTGGTGTCCACCAGATAGGCTCGCCCGTCCCACCAGGTCATCGATTCGGCGCGGGAGCGGAAGAGAACTTTCGAACTGTCCTTCGACCACCCCATGACAATATTCTCGGGACCGAACCGTTCACTGGTATTCTGGATGCCGGGGTGAAAAGTAAGCCTCTTGGGACTTCCGCCGCCGGTGGGAATGACATAGACCGAGTAATCACCATCATATTTTCCTCCGAAGGCAATCATTTTGCCATCGGGCGAAAATTTTGGAAAGAACTCGTAACCTTCATGGCTGGTTATGCGGATAGCCTGTCCTCCCCCACGCGGGGCGACATAGATATCACCGGCATAAATAAATGTGATATTGTCCCGGGAAACATCCGGGAAACGCAGCAGGCGCGCCTCATTGGTATCCTGAGCCATTCCCAGGCAGCTGAAAAATACCAAGAAAAGCAGCGTCACCATAAAATCTCTTTTCATGGGGACTCCGTTAAAGAAGTGATTGTAATGTGATATACCATAGTCCAATCTATTCAATTTCTTTACGTATTGTTAGCAACAAGGTTTTAAAAATCTGGAGAGTGAATTTAACTGAATGGTCCTGTTTTGGCAATTGGCATTAGAAAATTATCAGATTTCACAATAAGATGAACCTTTAACTGAGGAAGTAGTTATGCCGCGAGTGATTCATTTCGAGATTCAGGCGGACAACCCTGAACGCGCTATTAAGTTTTATTCGGAAGTACTGGGGTGGAAATTTCAGAAATGGGATGGCCCCATGGAGTACTGGCTGATAACGACCGGGGACCGCGCGCAGCCCGGTATTGACGGCGGCCTGGTGAGACGGCGCGGCGCTATCGACGGCGATGCGGTCATCGCTTATGTCTGCACGGTTGATGTGCCATCGGTGGATAAGCATGCCTCCAGCGCCACCAAAGCGGGCGGAAAAGTGGTGGTGCCGAAAACGCCGATACCGGGAGTGGGATGGCTGGTCTATTGCAAAGACACCGAAGGGAATATTTTCGGGATGATGCAGTCCGACCCGAATGCCAAGTGATGCTCGATAGCGAAGGGCGAAAACTTCTCCGCTCTTTTCCCGCCATCATTAAGGCATCTGAATTTCTGACAAAATCGCAGGGGCGCACAGCCGTGCGCCTCTTTAGCGTTATCGGTCAAAATCCCCCCGAGTTTCGTGGTTATTGCGAATAACAAGCGGGGGGGTGACAATCTTCCGTAGAGGTGAACCGGCTCGTTCGCCCATTGTTGAAATCATCCCCCGTTCGAAACGGGGAATGATTTCGGGTCGACACACGGGTCGACCCCTACTTTCGAATCCTTTCGAAGCGTGAACTGACGCGTCAATCAGCGGCGTAGTTTTGACCACGAAGGCAGGTTCTATAGAGGTGGATTCCAGTGTACGCTGGAATGACGGTAGGGGCAGGGTTCACCCCTGCCCGAGAGACCCGCAACAAGAAAAGATTGCTTCGCCGCGCTATCCGCTCCCTGTTGGAACGGGGAGGCCGCGCGGCTCCTCGCATTGACGCTTTTTATACCGCAGGACGATTTATTCTGTGAATGGCTCCTCGAAATGACGCTCTTAGAGCTTCTAATACTCCATTAGAGGGAGTGCCAGTGAAGAAAGCGGAGTGCACTTTACGACCTGGCAACCCAGGTCACAATTGACTCAGGTCGTCAACTATTCCAGGCTAAATGACGCTTATTTCCAATTCGACCGGGCCTTATTGTCTGCCGGTCAGATTTCGGAGCCAGTTGTACCAGTCATTCAGCCCGTCGCCGGTACGGCAGGATACCTCAAAGATTTTCAAGCCCCCGTTTATCTGAAGCGCGTTTTTCCTGACCTTTGCCATATCAAAATCAGATAAGCCGAGCAGGTCGATTTTATTAATGACCATGACGGATGCGCGACGGAACATCGCCGGATATTTCAACGGTTTGTCGTCCCCTTCGGTGGTGCTTATGAGCGCCACTTTCATCTCTTCACCCAGGTCATAACTTGAGGGGCAGACCAGATTTCCGACATTCTCAATAAAAAGTATCTGGATACCTTCCAGGTTCATGGAAGCGATCGCCCTTTCGACCATCCGGGCGTCAAGATGGCAGGCGCCGCCGGTGACAATGGAACAGACCGCTTCGCCCCCGGTTCTTTTCAGACGATTGGCGTCGTTTTCAGTCTGCACATCGCCGGCAATCAACGCCATTTTGATTTCGCTCTTTAGTGCGGCCAGGCTCTTTTCCAACAATGACGTTTTCCCGGAACCGGGCGAACTCACCAGATTCAAGGCGACAATTTTTTTGCTTCCCAGCATCTTCCGGATTTCGGCGGCAATCCGGTCGTTTTCCGAGAGAACTTTTTTCTCAAGGGCGATTCTTTTTGTCATGACAGAGTCTTTCAAATCCTCTTCATTCTGCTTCAATGTACACCAGGTCTAATTCCTGCCCGGCAGTGATATTAATATTGGTAGAATAACAGTGGGGGCAGACGAAAATAAACTCATTGACCTCAAAATCTTTGCCGCAGCTGCGGCATTCCCCCCGCACCGGAACCTCTTCGATTTGCAATTTGGCATGAGCCAGAGCCGTTTCCGGAATTATCGATTCAAATCCAAATTCGAGCGAGGAGATATTGACACCGGAGAGAGCGCCAATCCGAAGACCGATAGCGGTTATCGAATGAAGATTCCGACGGGTCATCTCCTCGAGAGCGGACTGCATAATGCTTTCGGCAATACGGAGCTCATGCATAAGCCATATTCCATTCCCGCAGCTGGCGAGCGACCAAATCAAATAGCTCCCGCATTCCGTTAACTACAGCCGGGGATATCTTGCCTCCAATGGTGTACGGGTCGGCAACTTCAACCGCAAATATCTTTATTTCCTGCGGGAAATCGATTTTGAGTTCATTTGATAATGCCAGCAGTTCAGGGAGACCGGCGTAATGGGGGGAGGGGGCTTCCACCGCGGGGATATGATCGGAATCGAGGCTCATCACGGTTCCGGGAGAATTTTGACCAGTTTTTATGGCGTCTATAATAATTGCCTTATCATAGCCGATAAAGTAATCGAGGAGAGCCAGGCCGCAAACCGCGCTCTCGGCAAAATCAGCCTGGCCCTTCAACTCCTCACTGAGCCGTCGGACTGTTAGAATTCCGACGGCATCGTCGGAAAGTAACTCATTTCCCAGCCCTAACACAAGTACTTTCACAGGTCACCGTTATGTTTTATCTCCTGAATAAGTCCATTTTTGGCGTCAAAAAGCCGCACCCAGAGGGGAGTCTGTCCCGGCAGGCAGTGGGTGGCGCATCCATGACAGGGGTCATAGGCGCGAAAGCCCATCTCGACCATATTCAGCAAGCCATCATCGACTTTTCCTCCTTTTATCAGACCTTTTGCGGCTTTATCGACCGACATCGCAATCCGCGCCGCATTATTCTGCGTGGCGACAATCAAGTTCGCTTTTTTTACGATTCCTTTTTCGTCGGTTTGATAATGATGGAAAAGGGTGCCGCGCGGCGCCTCAACCACTCCGATACCTTCTTCAGGTATCTCCGTGGGGATAGTGCGCACATTGGGATTGATAATTTCCGGATCCTTCGCCAGTTCGCGGCTTCTTTCCGCGGCGTACAGGAGTTCAATCAAGCGCGCCCAGTGATTGGCGAGCGTATGATGAACCGGCCTGCCGCCAAGGGTTGCGAAGAACTGCTCATATGCCTCCTGAGCCAGCGGGGTCGCCATGCCGTCGGATGCATTCAGCCGCGCCAGCGGCGCCACGGCATAAATGCCGCTGTCGGCGCCTTCTTCAAAACCTTTCCACCCGATATCTTTCAGAAAGCAGAACTTAATAAAACTCCAGGGTTCCACATGCTCGGCGATATGTTTGAGATATTCCTGCGGCTTGAATTTCAGAAACTCTTTGCCGTCCGGGGCGACCACGCGAATGTTGCCTTCGTAGAAGTTGACCCGATTTTGCCCATCAACCTGTCCCATATAATATGTCTTATGGGTGTAAGTATCCGAGAGAATCCAATCAACATACTGCTTGTTTTTGAGAACAACGTCATTAAATATCCCCAGTGAAAACTGGGCGAACTTGACGGCATGCTCGGCGCCGGCGATAAATTTCGACTGCTCCTCTTTCTTTAGCGGGCGGGCCACACCGCCGGGCAAGCCAAAGACAGGATGAATCACTTTGCCGCCGGCAAGTGATATCAGTTCGCGAAGTTCTTTCCGCAAACCGATAACCTCTTTGCCGACTTCCAGACCGACCTTCCCCAGAACGCCGAGGATATTCCGCTCTCCTTTCGGGGCGGTTGGTCCCACCACGAAATCAGGTCCGCCCAGGAAAAAGAAATGGAGGGCATGGTCTTCCACAAAGAAAAGGGAATAGATCAGCTCTCTTATTTTCTTAGCCGAATCGGGCGGTTCGACTTTGTACAGGTCGTCCAGAGCGCGGGTCGCCGCCATATGGTGGGCGGTCGGACAGACACCACAGATGCGCGAGGTTATCTGCGGCATATCTTCGGCGGGACGTCCTTCGGCAAATTTCTCGAACCCCCGCAGTTCCGGAATCTGCAGATAAGCCCGGTCAACATCACCTTTTTCATTCAGGAAGATATCAATCTTGCCGTGCCCTTCCAGCCGGGTAATGGGGTCTATCAGGATTTCTCTTTTCATTCTTAATTACCTCCCTGCCCTGAGTTATAGGTGCGGTGGAGCAATGATGCCGGAAGCGAGTAGCGATAGAAAGTACCGGTCGGGTCGGCTATCTTGCCTAATATAGCGGCAATTTCTTTTTCGTCATTGGAGCCGACCAGTGAAGCAATCGCCGAAAGCGCTTTGGCGCCATAATCAAGCACCCGGCTGGTTGGTCCCATACAGCCGGTGCAGGGCATATTGCCATTGACACAGGCCGAGCCGCATCCGGAGCGGGTGGCGCTCCCGAGACAAAGAAGCCCCTGCGCTAGAAGGCATTTCTCGGTATCAATTACTAACTCGTGTGGACGTTTGAATTCCCGCAGTTGCGGTTTCTCCGGTTTCGATTCTTTACGGGGGCAGACCTCACAGAGCGCCTTATCGGGGGCTAAGACAGTCCCCTTTGCCGGCAACTTTCCTCCCAGAATCGCCGCCACCGCGTCTTTTATCAGTTCTACCGGAGGGGGGCAGCCGGGCAGGTAATAATCGACATCGATTACCTGGTCGAGTGCTTTAACCGTGTTCCAGAGAGCGGGGAGAGTTACCGTTCCTTCCGGAACCTGACATGATTGCTGCGGATATATCCCCTGCGGATTTTCAACGCTGAAGACCTCTTTGTATGAGTTGGCCAGGATTGCTTCTCTATTGAAAAGATTTGCCAGCCCGGGTATGCCGCCGAGATGAGAGCAACTTCCAAAAGCAATCAAGAGTCCCGATTTCTTTCTCAGCAGTTCCACCATCTCAAACTGCTCCGACGAGCGAATGGCGCCGTTTATGAAACAGACCGCCAGTTCGCGGTCATTAAGTTTTTCAACATCTTCCCGTTTGAAATCCAAGGCTACGGGCCAGAAGAGAATATCAACGGCGGCGACAACCTTTAGAATATCCTCGTTGAGGTCCACCACCGCTTCCTCACAGCCGCCACAGGCGGCGCACCAGTAAAACCCCACTTTCGGCTTGCTCATATCTTTACCCCCTCGGCTTGCGCCACCGACTCCTCGACTTTCTTATGGACGGTATCGATAGGCACCGGTTCCAGATGTAACGGTCCCAGTTTTTTCAACTGCTCGGTCATTTCATTCATTACTTTCTGCACCCGGTCACCTTCGGAGGCGGCAATCCATTCCATGCGCACCCGTTCATTTTCAATTCCCATATCTTGTAGCAGCCTTTTAAGAAGGGTGAAGCGTCGCAGGGTTTTGTAATTCCCCTCCTGATAATGACAGTCGCCGGGGTGGCATCCGCCGATCAGAACGCCGTCGGCTCCCTCCCGCAGCGCCATCAGGATGAACTGCGGGTCCAGCCGCCCGGAGCACATGACTCGCACCACCCGGGCATTGGGGGCATAGGTCATTCTCGCGGTTCCGGCTAAATCCGCCGCGGTATAGGTGCACCAGTTGCAGAAAAAGGCGACAATGCGCGGCTCGAAGTTACCGCTGTTGGCTTTATTTTTATCAGACATAGTTCATTACTCCCCTGATTTCTTCGAAAATCTGTTCATCCGTAAAGAGATTCTGCTGGAGCGCTCCCGAGGGGCAGGCGGCAACGCAGGTGCCGCATCCTTTGCAGAGGGCGCCATTTACTGACGCGCGATTGACATCGGCGCTGAAACCTATCGCGCTATAGGGACAGAGAGCAATACAGGTTCGACAACCGGAACAGAACTCTTCCTGCACGAAGGCGGTATTCGGTTCCAGCTCTACATACCCTTTATCGATAAGCGCCAGCGCCTCGGCGGCGGCGGCACCCGCCTGTGCCACACTGTCGGGAATATCTTTCGGACCCTGGCAGGCACCGGCAAGCGAGATACCGTCGGTGAAGGTCGAAACCGGCGCCAGTTTGGGATGTCGCTCCAGAAACCAACCTTCATAACTGCAGCTGATATTGAACATCCGGCGGATATCGTCGGCGTCAGCCGATGGTTCCAGCCCGACCGCCAGAACTACCATATCAACCGGAATCCGTCGCACCACCCCGATCAGAGTATCTTCAGCGCGGATAACCAGTTTTCCTTCTTCGTCAGCCGTCATGGTCCAGTCGCTGACCTCCGCCACTCGGCCGCGGATGAAATGGATTCCCTCTTTGAGAAGTTTATCGTAGAACTCCTCATACCCTTTTCCGGCTGCCCGAATATCGATATAGAAGTTATAAACTTCGGCACCGGTCCGCTCTTTTATCAGATGCGCCAGCTTGAGCGACGCCATACAACAGAGACGAGAGCAGTAACGATTGGTGTTGATATCGCGGCTGCCAACACAATGTATTATTCCTACCGAGGTCGGCTTTCGACCGTCCTTCAAGCGGACTTCGCCGCCGGTAGGTCCGGAAGCGTTGACCAGCCTCTCGATTTCAAGACTGGTAAATACATTGGGGTATTTACCGTAGCCGTATCGGGGAACTCTTGAAGCGTCAAAAACTTTAAATCCGGTTGCCAGGATTATTGCCCCTACCTCAATCTCTTTGATCTCTTCCTTCTGCTTAAAATCGATTGCCTTTCGTTCGCAGGCATCGACACAGGTTTTCTTGCATTTGCCGGTGCGGAACTCGGTGCAGGTTTCCGGGTCGATTAGCGCCACCAGCGGGGTCGCCTGCGGGAAAGGGATATATATCGGTTTGCGCTGACTGAGCCCGATATTGAATTCGTCTTCGAATTTGGCTTTCTTGAAAATGCATTTCTCGATGCACTCGTAACAACCGACACAAAGCTCCTCATCGATATAGCGCGGTTTTCGGCGGACTTTGACTTTGAAATTGCCGACATATCCATCCACCTGGCTGACTTCGGAATAACTCCAGAGAATGATATTGGGATGAGAGCGCACCGCCGACATCTTTGGTGTCAGTATGCAGGCGGCGCAATCCAGTGTCGGGAAGGTCTTGTCGAATTTCGCCATATGGCCGCCGATGGTCGGCTCCTTTTCAACCAGATAAACTTTCTTGCCGGAATCGGCGATGGTCAAGGCGGCATGGATACCGGCAATACCGCCGCCGACTATCAGGACATCAGGATTCACCGGCACCCGTGTCTTCTCCAGCGGTTTGTGCCGGGCGACTCTCTTGACGGCGCCGGCTATCAACGCTTTCGCCTTCACCGTCGCCATCTCCTTGTCAAATGTCACCCAGGAGACATGCTCCCGGATATTAGCCATCTGGAAAAAGAAAGGATTCTGTCCGCCGGCAAGAGTCGCCTTGCGGAAGGTTGCTTCGTGCATCAAGGGGGAGCAGGATGCCACCACCACCCGGTCGATTTTGCCG